>CAMLTY010000025.1 GCA_946486465.1 uncultured Mycoplasmatota bacterium | reverse complement strand
AATGGATAAATTATAACAAGACTAATTAAAGTAAAGTATGGAGTAAATAAAGATAGATCTCCCATCATGTAGGGAAGAAAATTACTTAGAATACCATCTAAAAAGAAAGATATTACAACTATTATTATTTGAAATATCACATAATCACTTTCCTTTCTTTATATTTTCTCTCATTACATTTATAAGTTTGTCACAAGTTATAATACATAATTTATAATTGAAAACCGGACTTTTTTTGGAGAAAACCGGACTTTTTTTCAAGAAAACCGGACTTTTTACTGTTTTTCCTCTTTAAGGACAGTAACATAGTGAATATTATTAAAGTTTTGATTTGTCTTTACTCCTAAAGTTTTACTTAATCCATACTTATCATTAGTAATAGTCTCTACTTCTCCTATATATATTCCTCTTGGAAACATTCCACCTAATCCACTTGTTGTTACTGCATCACCTTTGTTAATCTCTACCTGGCTATCTACTCCACTGATTAATACTAAGTTATTTTCTTTATCATAACCACTAAGTATGGCAGTAGTCTCTCCTGTTGTCGTAGCGATAGAAACAGATACTTTATTATTTACATCATTAGCAGTGATTAGTTTTATTTCACTAGAATAATTAGTAACATTTTGTAGTTTACCAATAAGTCCATCTTTAGTAATAGCGACCATGTTCTTCTTTAAGCCATCTTTACTACCTTTATCTATTGTTAGAGTCTGATACCAATAACTTCTATTTCTTGATATGACAGTTGCATTAACTACATCATAACCAGTTAAAGTCTGATTTAAATCTAAAGCATCACGTAGTTGTTCTATTTCTTCTTCTAAATGAACATTTAAATTCTTTTGAATTACATAACTTTCTGTTAAATCAGTATCTTTTTGAGCATTTAGGGATGTAAATGGTAACATTACTACTCTTGTGATAATAGTAGTAGCATCTTTGAAAAATGACTCTACTGCTGTTAGTTTTCTATTTGATGATAGAGAGTAAAATAAAACAAAAAATGCTATGATTATAACTATAATGATAATAATAATTTTTCTTCTTTTTTTACTTTTTCTATACATAGTATCTATTCCTTTCAAAGTTTAGTATACTAATAACTTTTTATTTTTGCAATTAATCTAGTAAATTATTTTCTAAAAAACTGTAATATTTCGTTTCACTAACTATTAAGTGATCATATATCAAGACTCCATGAATTCTACCTAGTTCTATTAAATAATTAGTAAACTCTATATCTTTAGGACTTGGATTTACACTTCCTGAAGGATGATTATGAATACATATTATATAACTAGCACTAACTTTATAAGCTTCTTTAAATATTTCTCTTGGATGAACATTACTTTTAGTCATAGTACCTTTAAATAATAATTTACTACTAAGTACTTTTTTCTTACTATCTAGATAGATACAGTAAAAGCATTCTTGTTTTAGTCCATAAAAAAATGATTTGCAGTAGTTATAGATATCTTTAGCATTAGTTAATTTTATATTGTTATTTTCTTCTTCTAGAAATATTCTTTTACCAAGTTCTACCATAGCAAGGATTTTAGTGGCTTTTACAGGCCCTATTCCTTTTATTTTAGTAAGTTCTTGATAATTTAGATTAACAAAGTTTTTCATGCTTCTAACTTCCTTTAATAACTCAAAAGCAAGTTCATTGGCATTAACATTTTTTACTCCTTCTCCAAGAATAATGGCTAAGAGTTCACTACTAGATAGGCTGTTAGCACCTTTTTTAATTAATTTTTCCCTAGGTCTTTCACTCTTTGGTATTTCTTTTATTTTCATTTTTGACCCCCTTCATTTATATTTTATACAATAATTTAAATTTTACTCTAAAACAAATTCTTGATAGTTAGCTAGTACTACTTCATTAATAGAAGTTATCTCATCATTTGATTTAGCTTTGTTAAGTAAAACATCCATTTGTTCAAGAGTTGCTAGGAATTCTTCATTTTCAATACTCATCTTTTTAATAGAAGTATTAATATCTTCTTCATTATACATTTTCTTTAACTTTTCTAAATTATCATTAGATGATGTTATGGCAAGATAAACAATATAATTAGCATCTTCTTTAACTATTAGATAGGGATCTATATTAGTAACAGCTTTTTTAGCCTGTTCTTCTGTACTATATGATCCTTCCATTAAAAAATAAGTGCTATTAACTTCTTTAATAACAGTCTCTGATTCTAGTTTGTACTGTTCAAATAAAAAATTACCTAGTACTGCTCCTATTAAAATTGCCACTAACATTGTTATAAAAAAACTCTTTGTCATTATTATCACCGTCTTTATATTAACAAAAGATATTTCACTATTTTGTCGAAAGTTGTAGTAAAATTTTAAGAAAAGTGATAAATTAATAATAGGAGGAAACATATGAAAAAAAAATTTAAAATTTGGCAAGTAATTTTAGGAGTATGCTCTTTATTATTAGTTACTGGTTGTGGTAATAGTAATAATATGGAATCTATGACTTGTACAAGAACAATGAATCAGAATGGAATTAAAACTAGCTTAAAATATAATGTTGAGTATGAAGGAGATTATGTTTCAAGGATTAAAACAGTTGAGACAGTTGAAACTGATGATACTGATATACTTAATACTTATAAAGATCAGATTGAATCTTTATATAGTCCTTATAAAGATGTAGAATACTATGAGTATAATGTTGATGTTACTGATAATAAATTGACTTCTACTGTTGATATTAATTATGCAAAAGTTGATACTGATAAATTACTTGAAATTGATTCTGCTAATGGACAATTAATTAAAGATGGTAAAATCAGTGTTGATGATATTAAAAGTGTCTACGAAAGTTTAGGTGCTACATGTAAAAACGACTAGAATTTCTAGTCTTTTATTTTGAGTGTTAATGTATGTACTGTTTCATCTTTAATGAAATTATAACCTTCTATTACTAGGCCATCTGTTGTAGAAAGAGTTGCAAAACCTGGTGCATAAAATCCAAAAGAATAACTATTAGGTTGTAGATTACTACAACTTGCTACTCTAAAGGCATTTCTATTTTCTTTAAACTTAAAGAAGTGAGAATGCCCTTTTAATATTAAATCATAATTATAGTGAGGTGGTACTAAGACTGATGATGGAACATTATGTTCTAGTAATAATTTATAATTAGAGCATTTAATATAAGCACCTCCTGCTCCTAGGATAATAAAAGTATCAGATGATAATTCTTTGTATAAATCAATACCTAGTCTTTTGAACTTAGTATCATGATTACCTAATATGGCATAAGTTATAATATTAGTTGGCCAAATATCATGAAATCTTACAATCTGTTTATAATGCAAGTTTATTAACTCATCTTGAGTAAGATCACATCTTTCATCATAACTATCTAATATGTCTCCTGTATGTAAAACTTTATTTATACCAGCTTGTTCTAAAAGCCTGGAACTTTTATTAATATAGTATGGACTATCTTTAACATTTCCTATATGAGTATCACTCATTATTCCATATTTTGAATCTTTTAAAACTAAAGAAAACTGATATTTGTATTTAAGTTTATTTAGGATTTTTCTTTTGTCTTCAAAAATATCTTTATCATGTAAGCCATAATCTAATATTCCTAACATGACATTATGATTAAGGTTATATTCTTCTTTTAAGATATCAAAGTTTTCAAGTGTTAATCTTTTTACTATTTCTTTATATTTTAAATCTTTTCTCATATAATTATCCTATATTTCTTTAATTATTTTATAGGTTCTTATGATGTATCCTTTTTTAAGGTAAAACTCTAAACCTGCTTTATTAGTACCAAAAACATCTATATCTATATATTTACAATCTATACTTTTTAAATAGTCTTCAACTTTTTCTAATAAAGCACTACCTATACTTTGTCCTCTTTCATTTTCTTTTATAATTAGTTTTAATATTCTACCTCTTTTGGGGCAAGTACTAACGTATTTATGTCCAAAGGGTAAACCATCAACTAAACAGGCAGTAAGACCTATTACTTTAGAATCTTTTAAAGTAAGAAAGATTTTACCTTCATTTTCTATAATCTCATTATATACTAAATTAAAATATTCTTCTTTGTAATTATCTACATTAGTCATTATCTTTTGTTCATCTAGAGTTGCATGATAATCTTGTAACTCTACTAATAAGTCTTTTACATCTTCTTTATATTTATCATTATACTCTTTTATTTCTAACATTTTACTACACCACTTTCATACTAATTCTATAATTATGTTATCATATAATTTTAGTGTTGCGGACATTTTTTGAGGTTGTGGACAAAAAATCAACATATCTTTCTGATATGTTGTTTTTATTAACTTTAACTGATGCTAACTATACATACATCTACAATTTTTTATAACACTTTTTTCTTTGTGGTAAATTTTCATCTAAATATTCTAAAATGTTAGTTTTTAATAATTCTATATCAAGAATATTCTCTATTCCTTCTATACTTTCTAAATTATGGATAACTGAATTAACCTCATCATAAGTTTCCTCTTCATGTAACTCAAGTGCACCTAAACTATACAATCTATTTTTATTATAATATCTTGTATAAAAAGTATTACCTGTTTTATCATGTTTTGCACTAAAAAAATGAAATTCATTTTTATTGATATTAATGGTTATAACTCTTTCTTGTGTTATATTTTCTTTTTGTGTTGGTTCATCTAGTTCTATTTTAGTTCTTTCATCTATTATTATTTTATCACCATTAAATAAAATATTATAAATACGATTATCAATTGTTATAACGTAATATGTACCTTTATTAACTTTTTGTTTATTACTATTCCATAGCACACAATTACAAAGTGAATCTAATATATGATACTTATCACTTGATTTCGTTATTTTTACATAATCTTCAATAGGAATATAATCGCTTATTTCTATTTTAGAAATATTATTGTGATTTGATATAGTTATATCAAATCTATTTTGTTCTATTGATTTAGTTTCTATGACATTATTATCTGTTCTACAATTTTGTATTTGTATTTTCTTTGCTTTTAACTTATCAATTAATTCTTTAAACATTTATATCACCATTATATATAACTTTTGCGCATTCTCCACTATTTAAAAATTCTAATTCATCTAATTTTAAGCTTAATTTTTCTTTATCTCTATTATAATAGGCCATAATGCTAATCCCCTTTTTAATTATTACATATTATACTACACGATACTAAAGAAAGCAAATATTTGATAGTATATAGTTTTCATATTAATGTTTTCGATAAACTAATATAGAATCGTTCATGTTATTACTACTAAATTTCAAATCATTTATGCCAGTAAATGTTTCTAAATAAGGTTTATAGTCTTTTAATAATTCAAATGTCCTATCTAAATTGTATATAATACTCCAATCATCTTTATATTTTGTATTTTTGTCAGTTTCATACAAATAGCTTATTAAAATTAATCCATCCTTATTTAAAAACTTGGTTAAGTTATCAGTTATATTTATTATCATTTCTTCTTTAGTTATAGAAGTTCCTATATTTGATAACCAAATATTATCATATTTTCTTTTTAAATCTACATTAAATATATCACTATTTATAAAAGTAGGGCTTATTTTTTTCACTTTGTTTCTTGTCTCTTCATATAAATCTTTGCTTTTTAAGTAATTATTACAACTAGATATTATATTAGTGTTACATTCATCTAAAGAAAACAATCTTTTTCTTGTTTTTATTGGATTAATGGTTTGAAAAAGTTCATCCCAAAATAAATAAGATTCATAATCAATAAGTCGTAAAACTATTTTAACTTTATTCCATGTTTCTATATTAAAAACATTTTTATTATCTACAAATACTTCTGGATAGTCTTTATATCTTAAAAAGGCCATAAATTCATCTAAATTTAAAGTTAATATGCTTGCTACTTTTAAATAATAATAAAACTTTGTATAAGGGTTAATATCTAATAAGGCTATATCTTTACATCCCTTTAAAATAGCATTTATAACCTGATCTCCAGATGAGCCAACTGTTAATAATGATTTATCTTTTAAGTTAAATTTATCAATATAACCATATATGTTTTCGGTTGTAAAAGAATAAATACTTTGTAGCATTCCATCTTCTACTTTTATACAATTACATCGATTAACGGCATAACTCATTATTACACTAAAACTTTCATTCATATCATCACTTCTTATATTATATGTATTTCTAAAGATTAGAAATTGTTTTATATTATAGCAGATTTTAGTAAATAATAAAACCCGAACTTATTAGTCCGAGTTTAATTAATTATTTATTTATTTCTAATTTTGTTATATATTCATTTCTATATCCACTATATATGTATCCTGTAATACCTGTATTAGTTTTTATTTTATACCATCTAGCTTTGTATTCTTTATCTTGTTCTAATACTGTATAAATTTCTCCTTTATATACTCTTCCAATCGTAGTACTATATGTATTAGAATCTTCTCTTATACGGATAAATTCTGTTGCTATTTCAATTTGTTCTTTTGAAGAATCTCTTTTATTGCTTTGTTCTGTTGCAGTAGATATTATTCCACTTACAACAAATATTATAAAAGTTATTAAAATTAATATAAGAATTATTATTTTGCCCTTTGATTTTTCTTTTGATTTAAAGTTACTTTTTATATTTTCATTTTTTTGTAATTGGATATCTTTTTCTTCTGGAGTCATAATTGACTTGGCACTAGAATTTAATGACCATGATGGATTAATAATGCTTAATATGATTTGGATAATAATTATTATTCCCATAATAATCAATACCGTATTATTATCTTGTATTATCTCATAGATAGCTTTATAAGATTTAATGTTTACTCCATTATAGACTATTACATTAAATAATGGTAAAGTTTGAAGTATTAAAAATAGTATAGACAACGTTGTTGCAAGTTTTTTATATTTATATGTTTTTCTTCTAAAAATAAAGAGGAACGATATAACTGTAAAAATTATAGATATAAATGTCATTAATGGAAAATATAAAATTGAATTATTATAATCTACTTGTAAAAGATAAAGAAAAAGAAGAATGAAAACACCTACAGCTTGAGCTATATAATACCAAATAGGTAAATTTTCTTTGAGAATAGTTACTTCATACTTACCGTTACCAACATTTTTGGCTTCATTTAAAATATTTTGTACTTTCATAATGGTCTCTTTATCTACTCCGGCGATATCATCTACTTTTGACTCTTCCATTATCTTTGTTATTCCTCTAATTAAATCTTGCATAGCTCCTACTTTGTCCATAGACTGGGCTTGTAACATAGCAAATTCTTCCGGAAGTTTATAAGCATCTATTTTACTATATATTGGAATTAAAACTTTATTTTTATCTTGTTGCATCATTTCTAAAAATCTGCTCCATTCATTTTTTACCCAAGTTGCCATAAAGTTTTCTTCTTGTGTTCCTACAACAAGCATTACTTTTGAAGATTTTAATGCCGAATAGATATATGGCTCATATTCTTTTCCCAGTTTATTTTCTAGAGTAATTCTTGCAAAAAACACTTTGAATCCTTGCAATATTAATTTATCATAGATATCTTGTGCAATTACCGAATCATGAGTACGTTCTCCTTTACTATCTGTTTCTTTATAACAGATAAAAATATCATAAGGTTGTTCTTTGGAAGAAATTGATAATATATTTTTTTGAATGTCATCAATTTGTTTTGCTTCTTTTTCATATAGCTGTAATGCCTCTCCATAAGAATTTTTTTTTATAAACTTGAAGTCACTATCTAATAAAAAAGAATAATCACTGGTTCTATGGCATGTTGGTATTTTTGTTTTAGTTTTAGGATCATCTACATATTCTACACCATATTTACAAAGTAAAAGTCCCCAGTGTGCTTCTACTTGATTATTATCTATTTTTAATATTGTTTCATAGATTTCTTTTGCTTTATCAAAATCACTATTTAATCTTAAATCATTTGCTCTGTTATATAAGTTTACTATTCTTTCATTATCTAAACTAGGTAATGTCATGACACTTTTACAGTATAAACATCTTCCTGTATTCGTTCCTTCAATTTGTTTGATGTCTCCACCACACATTTTACATTTTAATATCATTTATAACACACTCCTAAACTTTAAAGAACCATAGAGCAATTATCATTTTGATAATCATTGTTATTTGTTCTTAGTCTTTTTACATAGTTCATTTCTCTTGTCAATAAGGTCAATAATATCACTAATATTATTTTTGTTATTTTCGGTTGAAATATTTTTTATTTTTTTTAGTATTTCTAATTCTAATTCTTTTGTTCTTTCATTTGATACTGGATCGGAATATTTTATTTTTTCATTTAACTCATAATTATTGATTTTTTTTGCATAAGTTAAAGCTTCATCTATAAAACTTTTAATGTTATCTACTTCTTGATCATAAGTCTTTAAACGAGTACTTACTGAATATATTGAAATAAAAATTATTAAATATATAATTGTAATAATGATAAATAATATTTCTATATTTTTTAATTCAAAATATACTAATAAAGACATAAGTATTAAATAGATAAATGATAGAAAATAAAGTGATATTAAATAAATTTGTTTTGATTGATTCTTTTTTCTATTTAATAGTAACACACTTACTAAAGAAATAATTAATACAATTACTTCTAATATTATTGTTTTATAATAATTGTTATGCAAATTACTATCCATAACAGAGTTAATTTTATTTACAGTACTTGGAATATAGATACTCTTAGGTATTTCTTTTAGTTTCAATGAAATTGTTGTAACTTCTTTATTATCTATCGTTTCAGGAATAATTATATCTTTTTCTATTCCTTTATATTCTGTTATCTCTATTCCATTTGCCACTACATTATATTCAAAATGACTAGTTTGCCTCATTAAATTATTATATTCGCTATCAGAAAGTTCTATATAGTTGTAATTGTTATCTTTAGCATAATTTTCTACATATTCATTATTATAAGAATTAAGCATTATGCTATTGTTTTCAACTGGTTTATTGAAAACTGTTAAAGTAATAAAGCAAATACTTATTAAAGTCATTATTAATGAAAGTAATTTTTTCATTATTTTATCCTCCTTCCGCATTTTGGACAAAAGACGGTATCTTTATCAATTAAAGTCTTACAATCTGGACATCTTAGCTCCTCTGTTAATGTTATACCACATTTCTTACAAAATCTATGGTCTATTGAATTAGTTGTTCCACAGTTAGGGCAAGTTTTTGTATTTGGTTCTATACTAGCCATTACTCCTGAAATGTTATTTCCTACCTTATCTCCTATTGTTGTGCCAATTCCACTCATAATTCCTAACCCTACACCAACATTAGCAAATTCTCCAATTCCTTCATTTGCGGCCATTTTTTCTCCAACATCATATGCTCTTTCTTGTTGATATGTATAGCCTTCTTGTTCCCTTTTTATTGCTTCCGCCTTGGATGAAATTATTTTTTGTTTTGCTTTTGTTTCTTCATCTATAGTTGCTATTTTTTGTTTTAATTCTGCTTCAGCAACTGATACATGTTGTTTGAAATATAATTCCTTAAATTCTAAGTATTGCTTATCTGTTTCAGGTTTTAATATAGTTGTTACAAAAAATTTATTTAATTTAATTCCATATTCTTTAAAATCTTTTACTAATAAATTTTGTAAATCTTCACTGAATTTTTCTAGATTTTTATCTATTTCAAAAATACTTATGCTATTTTCTGCAATGATATTTGCCATATAACTTTTAACTTTTGTTAAAATATAAGATGCAAAAAAATCATCAATGGTTTCGTTATTAATTGATTTTTTTACTCCGACTAATTTTATCAATAATTTTCTAGAATCCTCAACAATAAAGCGCATTTCACCACAAGCTCCAATTTGAATAGGAAATTTATAAGTTGGCTCTAAAAATTCAATTTTACTACTAGTTCCCCATTTAGAATTTTTTTCTGTTTTATCAACAAAATAAACTTCACATTGGAAAGGGCTACGAAAACCAGTTGGAATATTTAAAAATGTTTTTAATAATGGAATATTATTTGTCGTTAATGTATACTTTCCAGCTTCAAATAAATCTAGTGCTTTTCCATTTGAAAAAAATACTGCTTCTTGTGATTCATGTACGATTAGTTGAGACATAGTATTAAAACTTGTCTTTGGATATCTCCATACTAAATTATCATCTTCCTTTATTTTTTTTATTACTTCAAATATTGCCATAATTTACCTCCTTTATTTGTTGGCTATACCTACTAAATAATTAACAAAGCCATAATTGTCCCTGAGAAATCAGAATATTTCATTTTTTTAGTGAATTCTATAGTACTTAAAACATCATAGTCTTCTCCCTCTAAAGCTATATCTATTTTTGTGCTATACTGATTTGGCTTTGCTCACTTGGACAAGCTTTGTAACTTCTCTAATTAAAGCTTGCAATGACCATTTTTTTATTTAAATCATGTCCCTGAAATAAAGAAAATTTCTCTGGAAGTTCATTTGGATTCATATCTAAAAAGCAATGAATTAAAAATTTGCTTCTATCTTTTTTTATAATATCTAAATATCTATTCCATTCATTTTTTATCCAGATAGAATTTATATTTTTTTTATTCGTTTCTACTACTAACATTACTTTAGCACTATTTAAACCGTTAAAAATATATTGTTCATACTCTGTGTCAATTTTATCTTCTAAAGTTATACGAAAAAAAAGCACTTCATAGTTTAATTTTGTTAATTCATTATATATTTCTTGAGATAAAACAGAATTTTTCGTTCTACCGTCATTTTTTTCATCTATTTTTAAATCATCTATATATTCTACACCATATTTGCAAAGTAAAAGTCCCTCGTGTGCTTCTAATTGGTCATTACCTAGATTTAATATTGATCCATATAATCCTAAGGCTTGATTAAATTCATTAGATTGTCTCAATTCACTTGCACAATTATAAAGATTAGTTATTTTTTCATTATCTGAATCTTGCAAAGTCATTAAGCTTTTATAATATAGACATTTATCTATATTCATAGCTACTATTGGTTCAATGTCTCCACCACACATTTTACATTTAAAAATCATTTACTCCCACTCCTAAAATGCAAGCATTACTTATATATTAATTTAATTATCAAAATATACTTTTATATATTTTATTATATATCTATCTCATTTTATGGTCAATATTTTAATTTGAAAATAATGTACTAATTAAAGAACATTTTATTAATCTATTTTACTTTAGTTTCTAATAAGAAATTTATTGTAAATTATGATTTAATATAAACTTTTGGTGACTCACAATATCTCTATGGATATTTAATATAATAAAGAAATGTATTATATTTATCTGTGATAGAAAATAATTATTACCCATTGTTTTTTATTGTGCTTTTTATAAGCTAACTCAAGCAATGTTTCTCTATCATCTAAATTATAATCACCTGCAATAGATACAATGATATATGGTACATCACTTTTTTAACTAGTTCAAATACTAAACCACTATCTGAATATATAAAAGGTTGTTTAGTATTAATAGAGTAAATAACACTTTCTTCAGTTCTTACTATTCTAAAATCTGGATATATAAATTGTATAATACTAACATCACTGCATATAACTTGCTTATTTATTAAACCATTAAACATACTTTATCCCTCCTTCAAATTAACTCTGTGGACGAAAATAGTATGCTGTGGACAAAATTTTTATAGTTTTTGTGGACAAAAAAATCAACTACTTCTTTCAGAAGCGTTGATTTTATTAACTTTAACTGGTGGCTCCAGCGGGAATCGAACCAGCGACACAAGGATTTTCAGTCCTTTGCTCTACCGACTGAGCTATGAAGCCAAAAATAAAAAATGGCGGTTCCGACGGGGCTCGAACCCGCGATCTTCTGCGTGACAGGCAGACGTGTTAACCAGCTGCACCACGGAACCATGGTTGCGGGGAAAGGACTTGAACCTTCGACCTTCGGGTTATGAGCCCGACGAGCTACCAACTGCTCCACCCCGCGATATCAAATTTTTAAATGGCGGAGGAAAAGGGATTCGAACCCCTGCGCCGCTTGCGCGACCTCCCGGTTTTCAAGACCGGTCCCTTCAACCAGACTTGGGTATTCCTCCAAAATAGATGGTGCCTAAGGTCGGACTTGAACCGACACGAGGGGTGAACCTCCCAGGATTTTAAGTCCTGTGCGTCTACCAATTTCGCCACTCAGGCACATATAAATGGTGACCCGCATGAGATTCGAACTCATGACCCTTTGATTAAAAGTCAAATGCTCTACCGACTGAGCTAGCGGATCAACTACTAATTAGATGGTTGCCTCGGTTAGATTCGAACTAACGCATGTCAGAGTCAAAGTCTGATGCCTTACCACTTGGCTACGAGGCAATATATTAAGTGGTGGAGAGAGATGGATTCGAACCATCGAACCCGAAGGAACAGATTTACAGTCTGTCGCGTTTAGCCACTTCGCTATCTCTCCGACATAATAAAATGGTGCCGAAAACAGGAATCGAACCCGTAACCTACTGATTACAAATCAGTTGCTCTACCAATTGAGCTATTTCGGCAACATATAATAAATGGTGGGCGATATAGGACTCGAACCTATGACCCCTTGCTTGTAAGGCAAGTGCTCTAACCAACTGAGCTAATCGCCCAAAACCGTTTGACAGAATTAAATATACCAGTTAATTGCAGGAATGTCAATAAAATATTGAAACATTTTTGGATTTTTTTTACTTTTTTAGACTTTCTAGCTCTCTATTTATCCAATAATCAAGGTGTAAAGCTAAAGTATTGAACCCTTTTTCAGTTTCTTTTATCTTGCTTCCATTTCTTTTTGTAATTCTATAATCAACATTTTTTATACTTAACTTAAACATATTTTCACTACTTTTTTCTATTATTTTTACTCTTATTAACTCATTTAATTCAACATATTTATTTAAGTCATCTATATAATGATTTCCTATTTCAGAAATATGTATAAGTCCATTGTGATGATTATCTAATTTCACGAAGATACCATAATCTTTTATACCTGTAACTGTCCCTAATACAATGGAACCTTCTTTATATTCTTTCTCCATACAATTAACCTCTAAGTATATTATATCAAAAAATGGGGATTCTTACAACCTTTACATTCTTAATAAATGTGTCTATAATAGATTTAATAACATTGAAAGCGAGGACTACGATGATGGGAAATGAGAAAATTGAAGATAAAATTAAAAGTATAATAAATGAATTAAAACCCTTTTTAATTAGTGACGGTGGAACATTAGAATATGTTAAATTTGAAGATGGTATTGTCTATGTTAGTCTTGGAGGAGCTTGTTCTGACTGTGTTTTCTTAGATGTTACTTTAAAAGATGGAATTGAACAAATGATTATGAATGAAATACCAGAAGTTAAAGAAGTAAGAAATATTAATTAAGAATCTAGCCAGTCTATTTTTAAAATTGGCTTTTTTGTGTTTATAAAATCATAAATATATTTTAAAAATCTTTCATATTCTTCTGTTTTATTTAAAATTTTGACTATCTCTTTTTCCTTTATAGTTCCATTTATTATTTTTTCATAAATATCAAAATAATGACTAGGAAATAAAAGTCTTGATATTAAAAGGCCATACTGATATGAACTGTAATTTAAGTTTGTTAAAAACTCATCTAAAAAATCATATGTATAAGTATCTTTAATAAAAAGATACTTAAGAAACTCGGAACTATCTCTTGCTTTGTTGTCTATAACAATATTTAGAGGATTATAGAAGCTTTGATCTTCTAAGTCTATTCTTCTTCTTGCTACTACTAAATTATCATTATATTCTTTGTTTAAATAGGTATTTGTGGCATAGAAATAACTAATAGCATTTTCACTTAATCCTATAAAATAATCTAAAGTTTGGTAAAGTATTTTGTACTTTACTTTGATATATTCTTTTTGATACTCAAAATAATCTATTTTGCTACTCCATAGATTTCCCCAATTACTATGATTTAATAGCTTTAAATTAAGATTTTCTCCATAGCAATATATTGGATAATAAAAATCTTTAATATCAAAATTATGGCCTTTTATTCCTCTAAAAAGGATATAGTAATAATTATTAATTAAACTTATAGCTTGCTTGTTAATGTTTAACATAATTATCATGAAATTACTATTAATAAGGCTTTTATTAAGTACTAATAATTCATTAATATATTCTATAGGTTTATTTGCTAAACAGAGATAGTAGGTATAGTTATCAATTTCAAAATAATAATAATTGTCCTTTTTTATGATTTTTTCCGGATTAAGATGATAGTAATAAAAAAGAGTATTCTTCATATCTAAAACCTCAGTAAACTATATGAATTTTTCATCAAAAAAAGAACATATTATTTAGTTTTATGTTCTTCTCCACCAGTCATTTCCTCATCATCAGTACCATAAATACTTGCTAATAGTTTTTTGTACTCTTTAATTGTTTCTTTATTTTCTGCTTCATATTTAGAGGTTTCATTTTCAAATCTTAGTGTTTCTTCTTTTATAGAATTTAAGTAAGCTCTTTTTTTGTTTACTTCTTCAGCTATAGCACTGTTTCTTTTTTCTTGCTCTTTATTAGCGTTTCTTAATTCTTCTACTCTAGGCATATAGCTTCTGTACTCTTCTAGTTGTTTTCTTTGTTCTAAAGCTTTTTGTTTAGCAATTTCGCTAGCTTTTTTAGCTTCATCTCTTTTTCTTATAGCTTCTGCTTCTTGATCTTCCATACTTAATTTAATATCATTCAATTCTTCTTCTTTAGATGTTAATTCTTGATTTCTTCTTTCTAAAGACTCAATAGTTTCCTGAATTGATTTATCACCGCTGAAATCAATTGGGTCATTACTTGATGCTGTTGCTGTAGCGGTATTTTCTTCTTTTGTTTCTGGCTCTTCTTTTTTACTTTCAGGATTACTAACGTTATCAGCTTTTGAGAAAATATCATCTAAACTTCCTTTACCAGAGAAACTTATAATATCATCTATATCAGAATCATCTATTTCTTGAGCTTTTCTCTTATCAACTTCTTCTTTAATATAAGTAGCCATATCTTTTGATTCACTTTCAATATTATTGGCATCGATATTCTCTTCAATATATGTATCAAGTGGTTTAGTTTCTTCAGAAGCTTTATCAGGAGTGTAATCATATTCGTTTATAACTTTTTCCACTTCTTCTTTAATAGCATTAGTATCTATATTAGAGAAAAGATTAGCACTTTGAGCATCGCTTATGACTGACTGTGCTTTATCAGCAGCTGATTGGACACCTTTTAGGGTTACTTTTTTACCTTCTATTTTTGTCCAGCCCTTTTCTACTAACTCTTTAAGATTTTCTTCAGGTAAGCTTAAAGCCTTTTTAGCATAATCGACAAATCTTTTGTGTGCTTCAGTAAAATCAGTATAAATATCATATAGACTATTTAACTCATTAGTAAGTTCTGATATTTCATTTTTTGAATTTTTTATATTACTTTGGACTGTTTTGCTTCTTTTCTCTTCTTCTTTAGCAGCTATTTCTTCTTCAATATATGCTTCTTGGACTTCCATTATAATACTATAAGAAGTTACTAGTAACTTTAGCTTATTCGCATCACCTGATAAAGCCTCTCCATCTATTCTTTTAATTTTGAAAACATCATTATCTAGTTTTTCACTCATGTTATATCGCCTCCAACTAATTACCAATACTATCTATTTAGTCTTCTTTTTTTGATAATTTTCTTAATACATCTTTTACTCTGTTCCATTCATCTTCATCATCTATGCCATATAGTTTTGGAGTTTCTCCACTCCTATCTACATTTGAAACATAAACAGTTACATTACCGTTTTCATCTTTCTCATTTTTTGTATAAACAACATATTCTTTTTTTGTATCTTTAAATTCAAAAGCAATAACAACTTCTACTTCATCAATAGAACCATCTTCACCTATAATTGATAAAGTCATTTTCTTCTTATCATTCATCCTTGTTTTTTCCTCCCTTTACTATTCTATAAATAATTTTAGCATAAAAAAAAAGAAATAGAAACCCCTATTTTTATACTTTTTTATTATTTTGGCTATTTTTTTCTTTTTTCAAGAGAAATATCTTGGATCCTGGGGCACAATATTCTTTTATATATGTATCTAAATACTTTATATCATTAATTTTCTTTACTCTTTTATTTTCACTATCATTAAAACCTTTAAGGCGCAATTTTCCGTAAGAATAATCACCAAAAACATAATCAAATTCTAAAAAATAATCTGTAAAAAGATATTTTACTTCTTCATAATTAAAATTTTCTTTTCCTTTAACTATTTTATAATCATTATCTAATAGTTTATACATTCCTATCACCTGCTGTTTCTATTTTAACATATATTTATTTGAATTTGCTAGAGAAAACAGCAGAACTTGATTGAAATGAACCATTGTAATACTCAGGAACACCGCCTTGTACTATTTGTGTAACTAAATTAATCTTGGTCTTAATTGGAATACTTTCAGTAGAATGAGGCATTGTTATTTTTTCTTTAATAGTTACTTCTATTCCTACTTCTATTAAAGCATTATTAAAACCATATTCTTTAACATTAGTTACTAAATTACTACTAACTGTGCCAATAAATGAGAATCTAATAGGAATACTAGCGGTTAAATTAACGATTAGAGAGTTATGAAATAGAACTCCTAAAGGAATATCACAAACTACTCCATCATCTAAAAATGTAAGTCTTGTTCCTTTTAGAGAGTCTGATAATTCTAAATCATCAGTATTACCTTTTTCTAATGCACTAAGACGTTTCATCGCTTTTTCATTTATTTCTTTTAATAGTTCATTTGTAACTTTTGTATCAAAATTGATTAGTTCAATATTACCATCACTATTACGACTTATTTCAAAAAAGTCAGAATCAAAGTTATTTTCATCTAAGTTAACCACATCATTTAATATTACATTAGCGATACGCTCTGTTTCTGTAGTAGCATAGTTAACAATTATTTTTTCTAGTCCTTTTCCAGTTACAAAAGTAAAGTATAGAGCAATGCTAAAAGAAAGTACTAATAACCCTAGCAGAAGATATATTTTCTTTTTATTCATCTTTAATTACCAAGTCTTACTAAAATAACGTCTTCACCAATTCGTTCAATGCTTTGCCATTTAATTTCTGTATCTTCATTTTTATTAAAGGACATAAATTTACCTTTTGTCTCGACAATTAAACTAATGATAGAACCACTTTTTTCATCAAATTTTACATCTATAATATTACCAATATTTCTACCATCTACAATATTAACTATATCTTTACTTTGCAAATCGGAAAGTCTCATAATATCACTCTTCTAACTACTTAAGGATATGTAAAAAAATAATATTCTATGCTTATCTTAATGTTTTCTTTAACTGCTTAATAGCATTTTTTTCAAGCCTTGATACTTGGGCTTGACTAATATCCATATCTTTAGCAATCTCCATTTGAGTTTTTCCAATTATGTATCGTTCATTTAATATATGTTTTTCTCTTTCATTTAAAGCTTCAACTGCATCAGTTGTAGCGAGATGTTCTTCCATAACACTTCCTGTTTTCTTTTTATCTTCTATTTGATCATAAACATAGATTGTATCACCACCATCATTATAAATAGGTTCAAACATTGATATTGGATCTTTTAAAGATTCTAAAGCAAAAATAACATCATAAGTAGTTACATCTAAGGATTCTGCTATTTTGTCAATATCTAATTCTTCTCCTTTTTCTTTAAAATAATCTTCTTTTAATCTTAATGCCTTATATGCTAAGTCTCTTGTAGATCGACTAACTCTAATGCTATTATTATCCCGCAAATATCTTTTTATTTCTCCTAATATCATAGGTACAGCATAAGTTGAAAACTTAACTTCATGCGATAAGTCAAAGTTATCAATAGCTTTTACTAAACCTATGCAGCCTACTTGAAATAAATCATCTAAATTTTCATTTTTACTATTTACTTTTCTTAAAATACTTAAAACTAATTTTAAATTACCATTTACTAAATCGTTTCTAGCGAAAGGATCTCCATTTTGCATTTTTTTAAATAGCTCTGTCATTTCTTCACTAGTTAATACTTTTAGTTCAGAGGTTGATACCCCACTTATTAATACTTTATTACTAGCTTTACCAAACATTTAATCATCTCCTGAACTAATAATGATTAAATAATTGTTTTTTTATACATTGTATATTTTTTGTAAACCTGAAAAGTTGTTTAGTATAGAAAAGAAAAAAAGTATCATATTAAGTGTAGTTATAGGCGGGGTGATGCTATGGAGCTTAAGAAAGCCTTTGGAAAAAATGTTAGATATTATCGATTTAAGAAAAAGTATACTCAAGAAAAACTTGCAGAGCTTTTAGATGTTTCTACTAATTATGTTAGTAGAATGGAACGTGGTCAACATTCTGCTAGTTTTGACATTATTGAGGATTTATCTAAAATTTTGGATGTTGAACCTTATAAGTTTTTTTGAAACCTAAAGATGCTTTGTTGCCACTACGAGTTGATATGAAGAAAAAAGGCAATTAGAATTTAATCTAATCGCCTATAATACCTGAGCTTCTAACCTAAGCTCTTTTTTTTAATGCTTTTATACCAAAGCCTACTATAGTAAGTGATCCTACTAGCATACCAATAGTTAAAACAATGCTATCAGATGTATTAGGATTTTCTTCTTCTATAGTTGTATTAGGTGTTGTAACTTCTTCAATTGGTTCTACTGGTTGTACAGGAATTTCTTCTGATGGTTTTTCTGGTAATGTTGTATAAACATTTATACCATTAGCAGCAGTTATACTACAAAACCACATATATCCTGCACTTACAGCAGTTGTTTCTCCCATATCAATTTTTGTAGTTGAAGCGATTACTTCATCCCATTTTAATATAGAAAATTGAAGATAAGTTTTACCATCTTCTAAAGTAGCGGTATATCTATATGTATATACTCCATCTTCTGAAATAGTGGCCTTAAAATTAGGATCTAGTCCTACAGTTACAAGATAATCATCATTGACTTTTTGAGTTTCTACAAGTAATTCTGTAGCATAACTATCACTTTCATCATTTAATGACATAGTTAAGCCAAATAGTTCGCCGTGAGTCATATTATCTTTATTTAATTCAATGTATACATCTTCTGTAATACCATCTACTAATTTCGCTTCACTTTTCATACTATATGGTCCATAGAACATTCCAGTTTCATTTTCGTAACCACTGCCTTTAATATTAGTGATATTATCATCTACTGCAGTTACACTACCATAATCACCATTTTCTGTTTCCCAATCTTTTAAAGTCCACTCTGTTTGAGCAGAAACATTTAAAAATGGGACGAAAGCAAATAGACTAACCATAGTTACTCCTAAGATTTTTTTAACCTTACTCATCTTTTATTCCCTCCTTTCTTTAAGATAAGCTTTAATATAAACTTGCCTACCTTTTATATAAAATATCCCTAGTTTGACAGTTTTAATATAAAAACCCTTGCAACCCTAGATAAAATCTAGT
>CAMLTY010000024.1 GCA_946486465.1 uncultured Mycoplasmatota bacterium | reverse complement strand
TGTCAAATAGATTTATAGGTAGTGTAAAGGATATGAAAATAGACAGTGATGTGTTTGGAAGTGATCACTGTCCTATAGAGTTAGAAGTTAAGTAAAAAGAGATAGATGAGTTCATTTTCATTTATCTCTTTATTAATATTGCTCCTGTAGCATTGTCTTTACCTGGTGTTGGATATACTCTAAAGTCTTCAGGTAAAGTAATATTTTTTGGTTCTTCTTGTTCTACGTTAACTGCTTCATCAATTATTTTTTCAAGTATTTTTTCTTTTTTAGATGTATTAGCAATTAATTTAATTTTCTCATCTGATAAACAATCAGTAACTCCATTTGTAAATAGTAATAATTTATCATATTTATTATTATCAAAGACTCTTGGCTTAGCTTTCCATACTTTATGTGATATACCTAAACCTTCTTCTATTATATTACGAAATGGATGAACTCTTAAATCATCTTTTGTAAGTCTTCCTTCTTTATAACTTTTATATAGTTTTGTATCATCGTCAGTAATTTGTTTTAAATTAGTATCCTTCATAATGTAGCATCTTGAATTACCAATGCTAATAACTATAGTTTTATCATGAGTTACTACTGCACAAGTTAAAGTAGTTCCTATTTCTTCTTGTCTATCCCATAAATTTTTATTTATTTTTTCTATTGTTTCATATAATTGAAATTGTAAACTAAATGAATTAGTAATTTCTTCATAGCTTAATTTGTTAAACCAGTTTTCTAATTCTGCTATTGTATAACTTGAGGCTTCTTTTCCATTACCATATCCAACTATACCATCTGCCACTGCTAGTAGTTTAATAGAATTATCTTTAGGATGAGAAATAGCAGTTGCGCTATCTTCATTGTGTTTTCTTATTTTTCCCTTATCAGAAAGAGTGTACATTACACTATCATAAGCTTTAGGTGTAATATCAAGATTAGTAGATATTCTTCTTAGATTTATTAACTTATTAAAAGATTCTTCATCTTGGTAATTTATTTTATAAACATCCTCTAAGTATTTCCTTTCTTTTTCTGTATTGAATCTCCATACTTCGTTTTTAGATATTAATAATCCTGTATTATGGTCTACTTTTATTTTCCTTTCTATTTCTCCATTATTTTTAAATGTATAATAGTTGTATACATTACTATCTTTTCCATACTTAAATAGTCCATTATTACTTAAAATATAACTATATTCATCAGTTTGTACTAATAATACTTGTTTCTCTTCAGTATCTTTTTTAGTTGAGATATTAAAACAGTTTTCATAAAGACCATTATCAACACTTTCTGATGATATAATTATTTTACCATTCATAAATATTTTGGTAATGTTCTTTTCGACTGTTGTTAATAATTTAGGATTACTTTCTTTTGCTACTTCTATAGTAAGTTTTTCAGCAAGATAATCTAATGCTTTAGTATCAATAGTACTATTATAGTTCCTTTTAAGCTCACCTACATATTCTTTTAATAATCCCGTTAAATAGTTTTTATAACTATTATTAATAGTTTCCATATTTTATCCCCCCTTTTTCTTAAGTTGGCTATATTATATCATGAAAGTTGCAAAAAAGCAAGAAAAAGTTAGTTTAAATAGGTCTGTATGCTGTGATATAATAGTAAGAGAGAGAAAGAAAGCAGTGATGTTTAATGACGACTATTTATTTAATGAGACATTCTATGGTTTTAAAAGATATAAATAATGATTATAATAATGAAAGTTTGCAGTTACAAAATGAGAAAATGCCTTTATCTATTGAAGGAGAAGAGTTAGCATCTAATATAAGTAAAGAGGAGGAACTTCAAAGTATAGATGTTGTTATTTCTAGTAATTATGTTAGAGCGATGTCAACTGCTAAATATATATCAAATGCTAATAATGTAAACTTAATAGTTAATTCAGCTTTCGGAGAAAGAAAGTTTGGAGTTAATTCTTGGGATGAATTACCAACTGACTTTGGTTTAAGACAAAATAATGATGAAAATTATAAAATGGGAGATGGAGAAAGTCAGAAAGAAGTAAGAGAAAGAGTTTATAGGGCTTTAATTGATGTCATAGATGAATATAAGGATAAAAGAGTTGTTATTGTTTCTCACGGTAGTGCAATTCTTTGGTTATTAAAGCAGTGGTGTGATATTGATTTGAAAAATAAATGTATAATATTTAATGATAAACTAATACTTTATGATAATATTTTTAACTGTACTACTTTTAAATTAGAGTTTGATGATAAAAAGTTAGTTAATATTGAAAAAGTTTTTTAGAGAAGGTGATACTAATGGATCAAGAGAAAATTGGTAAATTTATAAAGAAGCTTAGAAAAGATAATAATTTAACTCAAGGTGAACTTGCTAAAAAATTAGGTGTTACTTATCAGGCAGTTAGTAAATGGGAGAATGGTAAGAGTATTCCTGATATTGCTATCCTTAAAACTATTAGTGAGTTATTTAATGTTAATATAGATGAATTGTTAGATGGAAGTGTTAAGAACAAGAAAAAATTAAATAAGAAAATATTTATTCCCATAACAGTTTTAGGTATTTGTGTAGTTGGTATTTTCGTGTTTTTTGTCGTACATAAAGAAACTTATGAGTTTAAAGTATTAGAGACTGATTCTAATGATTTTGATGTTAGTGGTGTTCTAGCTTTTTCTCCCGATAAGTCATCTATTTATATATCTAGTATTAACTATAATAATAGTGATGATGATACTGAATATAAAAGTTTAAGTTGTAATCTTTATGATGTTAATGGAGATGCTAAGACAAAGATTAGTAGTTGTGAAAGTGAAAATAGTGATGTAGATACTCTTTCTGGATTACTTAATAGTATTGATTTTACAGTTGATGATTATGCTAGTAGTTGTAAAATATTTAAAAATAACCAGTTAGTATTAGAGATAAATGCTACTAGTCTTGATGATAAGACTATTACTTATGAAGTTCCTTTAAGTTTTAATGATGATTGTTTTGACTCAACTAATAGTTGAGTTTTTTCAACTAGTGTTTTATTTACTTACTATAGTTTTATAATGTAAAATTAAGGTGAGTGGAGGAGATAGTATGAAGAAAAAGAAAATTGTTATAATAGTTGTAGTTATTATTTTAATACTTGTTACTTTATGTTTACTTATTTTTAATAATATGAGTACTAATAGTAAAGAAGTAAAAGTTGTTAGTAGTCTAATTGAAAAGGAGAGTAAATTAGAGGATGACTTTCCTACAGAATTAAAAGATATAGATAATGCTGATGTAATAGTTAATCCTTATGAGATTTCACCTTTAACAGCATTAATTATCTTTAAGACTGATGAAGCTGTTAGTCCTAAAGTTACTATTGAAGGTGATGATGAACTTAGTACTTATGAATATACTTTTGATGAAGGAACTGAACATTATTTACCTATATATGGTCTTTATCCTGATAGAGATAATACTGTAGTTGTAGAATATGGTGATGTAAGAAAAGAATTTACAATTGCTACTAAAGCTTTACCAGATGATTTTATTTTACCTACTTCTGTTGATGCAAATAAAGATGAGTTAAGTAATGATTTATATTTCTTTACACCATCTAGTGGTGGTTATACATGTGCATATGATGTAAATGGCGATGTAAGATGGTATTTAACTATTAATTCTATTTGGGAGGTTAATAGACTTGATAATGGACATATGATGTTAAGTACAGAAAGATTAGTTAATAGTCCTTATTATATGACTGGTTTATATGAGATGGATATGTTAGGTAAGATATATAAAGAGTATAGTTTACCTGGTGGTTATCATCACGATTATTATGAGATGCCTAATGGTAATTTATTAGTCGCTAGTGATGATTTTACTAGTGGAGATGGTACTGTAGAAGATTATATTGTAGAACTTGATAGAGAAACTGGTGAAGTTGTTAAGACTTTTGATTTAAAAGATGTTTTAAATATGGAAGATGGTAAGAGTGAGAACTGGATAGAGTACGATTGGTTCCATAATAATTCTGTTTGGTATGATGAAGAGTCTAATTCTATAACTTTATCTGGTAGACATCAAGATGCTGTTATTAATATAGATTATGATAGTGGAGATTTAAACTGGATAATAGGGGACTCTACTAACTGGAGCGAAGAATATCAGAAGTATTTCTTTACACCTGTTGGAGATGATTTTGAGTGGCAATGGAGTCAACACGCTGCGATGATTACTCCAGAAGGTTATGTATTTATCTTTGATAATGGTAATAATAAATCTAAAAAGGAAGATGAGTATGTTCCTGCAGAAGACAGTTATTCTCGTGGTGTTATGTATAAGATAGATACAGATAAAATGACTATTGAGCAAGTATTTGAATATGGTAAAGAACGTGGTAGTGAATTTTATTCTCCATATATATCTGATGTTGATTATCTAGATAGTGAGCATTATATAATTCATTCTGGTGGTATTGTTTATGTAGATGGAAAGAATTCTAATCAACCTGCGGGAATTAGTGGGGCAGATCGTTTAGTTAGTGATACTGTTGAGTATAAAGATGGTGAGGTTATCTTTGAAATAGTTTTACCTACTAATAACTATAGAGTTGAAAAGATGAGTTTATATCCTGAAAATGAAAGTTTTAAGTTAAGTAAAGCAGAAAGGGTTGGTAGTTTAGGTGAGACTGAAGTTACTAACAGTGAGTTAGGTTTTATCTTAAATAGTAAAGATTTTAAAGATATAGAAGAAGAACATAATATTAGTATTACTAAAGAAGTTGATAGATTAGTATTTACTGGTAAGTTTAAAAGAGGTACTGATGTTAATGTTATTCTCTATAAAAATGGTACTAAAAATAATTATAATGTTTCTATAAGTAAAAGACCTTATACTGCTTTATGTGTTGATATATTTACAGAAGAAGAGACTAAAGAAGGTATTAGTGTTACTAAATATATAAATGAAGATGGACTTAGTGGAAAATACTCTATTTATGTAGAAGTAGATGGTACTATTTATAATACTAATAGATATGTAGAGTTTTAAAAATATAGATTTGCATAAATGTAATAATTATGATATGATGTATATGTAAGAAAAAATTTCATACACTATAAAAGGAACACTTAATATCGCGTGTTGAGTGTACCTCTAATTATTTTTTTGTTAGAGACACCTAATTCAATAGTTGCGAGTTAGGTGACTTTTTCTATATTAAGACTAAAAGTAGCAGAAAATTCTGAAAAAGGATAATAATTACTAAAGATAAAATTAAAAAATCTTTCTTGTTCATTATTTCGACCTCCTTTCTGAGGTCTCACCCAACTATTAAATGTTCCTTATAAATATAGTATCAAATTAATTTCTGTATAGCAAGACAAAATGTAATAAATTAGTTACGAATTTTCGTAATGTTAAATGTGTTAGGGTAGTGATATTTATGATTCTTTTTGTAAGTGGTAGATGTGATATAGTAGCTTTCTATACTCCTTGGTTTATGAATAGATTAAAAGAAGGATATGTAGATGTTAGAAATCCTTTTTATAAGAAGCAAGTGAGTAGGATATACTTTACTGATGTAGATTTAATTTATTTTTGTACTAAGAATCCTAGACCTATTGTTCCTTACTTAAAAGATATAGATAAGCCTATACTATTTAATGTTACGATTACTCCTTATAAAAGAGATATTGAACCTAATGTATTAGATAAAGATAAGATAATTGAAAGTGTTATAGAAATATCTAATATTATTGGTTCTGATAATATTTATGTTAGATATGATCCTATATTTTTAAGTGATAAGTATAATTTAGATTATCATATTAAAACATTTGATAGACTGTGTAGTTTACTTAATGGTTATGTTAAACATATTATAGTATCTTTTATAGATGATTATAAAAATGTAAGGAAGAACATGGGAGTACTTAGAGTTAAACCTTTTGACTTTGAAGATTATAAAACAATAGGAACATCTTTTAGTTCTATTGCATGTAAATATAATATGACAGTACAAACTTGTTTTGAAAAAGAAAATCTTGTAGAGTATGGTTTTATTAAAGGGGATTGTTTAGGAGTAGAACTTGCTAAAAGACTTACTGGTAAGGATAAATTTAAGAAAAGTAAAGTTAGAAAAGGCGGGCTATGTAATTGTGTAGAAATGGTTGATATTGGGTATTATAATTCTTGTAAACATTTTTGTAAGTATTGTTATGCTAATTATAGTGAGAGTGAAGTTGTTAGTAACTTTATGAAACATAATGTAAATTCATCTTTACTTATTGGCGAGTTAGAAAAAGATGATATAATAAAGGTAAGAAAAAGTTAATGAGGTGATGCTTCCTGTGAAGAAGAAAATAATTATAATATCTGCTATTGTTATTGTTGCTATCTTAATTATTTCTTTAATAATTTATTTTAATGTAAGAATAGTTGTTGATAATAGTGGCTTTACTTTAAAAGATGATTTAACTGTTAATGTTTATAGTGATGTAAAAGTTAAAGATTTTATTAAAGATATAGATGGTAAATTAGTAGATAATAATAAAATTAAAACTACTGAGTTAGGTAAAGTAGAAGTAGAGTTTATTTATTTAAATAGTGATGATAGAAAAAGAAAGGGTACTTTTGAAGTTAAAGTTAAAGATTTAGAAGAGCCTTTAATATGGCTTTCTAATAGTTATAGTGTTAGAGTTGGTGATGATGTTAATTTAGAAGATGAGATACTCTGTGCTGATAATTATGATAGTAATCCTAGTTGTAAAATAAAAGGTGATTATGATTTAAATACAGCAGGGAACTATTCTTTAGTTTATGAAGCAGAAGATAGTAGTGGAAATAAAGAGAGTGTTGACTTTACTTTATATGTTTATGAACCAAGAGAGGTAACTGGTGGTGGTAGTAATAGTGAAGTTACTTATACTGATTTTAAGGAGATAGTTAATAGTCATAAAACTGATGATACTTTAGTTGGTATTGATGTTTCTAAGTGGCAAGGAGCGATAGATTTTTCTAAAGTAAAGGAAGCAGGTGCTGAGTTTGTTATTATTCGTGTAGGCTCACAAAATGGGGTAGGTGGAGAATATGTTCTTGATCCTTACTTTAAAAGAAATATTAGTGATGCGATAGAGAATGATTTAGATGTTGGTATATACTTTTATTCCTATGCAGATAGCAAGAAAGAAGCTAGAAAACAAGCAGAATGGGTAATTAAACAGATAAAAGACTATGATATTAGTTTACCTATTGCCTTTGACTTTGAGTCATTTACATCTTTTAATAGTATGAATCTTAGTTTATATCAGTTAAATGAAGTGGCTGAGTCTTACTTTTCTACTTTAGAAGATGCTGGTTATGATACTATGCTTTATGGTAGTAAGAATTATTTAAATGCTATTTGGAAATATAATACTAATAAAGTTTGGCTTGCTCATTATACAGATAAAACTGATTATGATAAAGATTATATGATGTGGCAGTTATGTCAAGACGGGGTTATTGATGGTATCAATGGTTTTGTTGATATAGATATTTTATATAAATAGTGATATGAGTAAAAAAGAGGTGATATGTTATGAAAATTGTTGATAATCCATATAAAAAGGAATTTGTATTTGACTTATATAGTCGAATTTATCCTAAATTTAAAGAATATGATAAGATAACTAGGAAGAAAATGCTTGAAAAGATTATAGAGTTTTATAGTGACTATAATAATATTATTGATATGTGTACTTATAGAGAGATTAAGTTTTTAAAAAGAATGGCTAATAGAGAAGAGATTAATTATGATGATGAAAGGTTTAAATTTGAGAAAGCCAGTTTAATTAAAAAAATGTTAGTTGGTTATAATGAAAAATATGAGTATGATTTTTATGATGAATTAAAAGAGCCTATTTTACTTGCATTATCTAAAGTAAAAATGAGTGGAGTTAAGAAGAAAACAGAACTTAATGAATTTTTAATTGGCTTTTATAAAGTAATGGGAAACTTTTTGATTTATCCTTTAATAAATATAACATCATCTTTATTAAAATTAGATGATAGAGTAGTATTTGATCATGTATTTAATAATAAATTATTTAACTATTATGTAATGATATATGATAAATATATGGAAGTTTATGATAAAGAAGTTCCTATTGGTTTATATATTGGTTATTTTCATTATGAGGAAGAACTTGATGAAGCGAGAAAAGAATATGCTATTGGTGGTACACAAACTTTTGATTTAGGGGAGTATATAAATATATTTTATGATGATTTTAACTTTGATAATAAAATAGTTAAAAAATTTTATAAAGAATTAATGGACTTACCTTTCTTCGGTTTTACAGTATTAAAACCAATTAGAATATTTGCATTATTAAATAAAGATAGAGAGTCTTTAAAGGATTCTATTATGAATGTTCCTGCTTTGATAAATTATCCTTTAGGTGATTTCTTTAAATTAATGGATCAAGCGATGGATGAGATGCCTTCAGGGGCTTTAAATGGAATGTGTCCTAGAGAATATAGAGAGAAACTTAAAGAACAAGAAGAATATGAATTTAAAAGAGAAATCGAATATACAGGTCAAAAGGATGCTTGTTTAGGTGAGATGAAAGCTAAAGGCTTTTACAACTTATATTTTTCATTGTTAGAGTATGTTAATAATAAGTATCATGTTAATACTAGTGTTAAAAAAATATATAAACAGGAACAGTTAGATCCTAATCAATTAATGCCAATTATAGAGTATCTATTTGAAGATAAAGAAAAGATTATAGATGCTTATTTGAAAGATAATCCTCATAATTTTGATAGTGAAGACTTAGAGAAAGTAAGTAAATTTAAACAAGGTATTAGAGAAATGTTTACTATTGCTAAATATGAAGAAGATTATACGGCAGTTCTTTCTAGTGATCGTGTTTATATGATTAAGGGGTTAAATTCTAATATAGATGAAGTTATTCCTTACCATGATATACCTTGTATTGTTACTACTTCTTTATTTCCGTATGATGGGGTAATTGTTTATGATGGGTTACTTTCTACTTATCCTATTAGTATGGGTACATCTTTTGTTAAGATGGTAGAAAAAGAATATAATGAAGATATGAAATATTATCATTTATAAATATAATTGTTTGATTTGTGTTATACTAAAATAGGAAAGGATGATTATGTTGAAAGAGAATATTTGGAAGAAGTATGATGCAGTAGAAGTTTCTAAAGTGTTTGAGATGGGTGAAGATTATAAGAAGTTTTTAACTATTTCAAAGACAGAAAGAGAATGTAATAAAGAGATTATTAGACGTGCAGAAGAGAAAGGTTTCCACAATATTGTGGATTATATTAATGGGAATAAGTCTTTAAAACCAGGAGATAAGATTTATGCTGATAATAGAGGAAAAGCAGTTATTTTATTTATAATTGGAAAAGATTCTATTACTAATGGTATGAATATATTAGGAGCACATATTGATTCTCCTAGACTTGATTTAAAAGCTAATCCTTTATATGAAGATACTGATTTTGCTTATTTTGATACTCATTATTATGGGGGTATTAAGAAGTATCAATGGACTACTATTCCTCTAGCTTTACATGGTGTTATTGTTAAGAAGGATGGTACTAAGATAGATGTTAATATTGGAGAAAGTGAAGATGATCCTGTATTTTGTATAACTGATTTACTTCCTCATTTAGCAAGTGAACAGATGAAAAAAGAGGCTTCTAAATTAATTGAAGGTGAAGCTTTAGATGTTTTGATTGGTAATATGCCTTTAAGAGGTGAAGATAAAGAGAGTGTTAAAGCTAATGTACTTTCTTTATTAAAAGAAAAATATGATATATCAGAAGATGACTTTTTATCTAGTGAAATAGAAGTTGTTCCAGCAGGTTCTGCTCGTGATATGGGATTTGATAAGAGTATGGTTTTATCTTATGGTCAAGATGATAGGAGTTGTGCTTATTCATCATTAATGGCATTTTTAGATTCAGATGTTACTGATAAGACTTTATGTTGTATTTTAGTTGATAAAGAAGAAATTGGTAGTGTTGGTTCTACTGGTATGGGATCTCGTTTCTATGAAAATACTATAGCAGAGGTTTGTCATTTACTTGGTGAAGATAGTTTTGTTAGTGTTAGAAGAGTTCTATCTAATTCTCGGATGTTAAGTAGTGATGTTAATGCAGCATATGATCCTTTATATGCTAGTGTTATGGATAAACGTAATTCATCATATTTAGCTCGTGGTTTAGTTTTCTGTAAATATACAGGTGCTCGTGGTAAGAGTGGTAGTAATGATGCTGATGCTGAATTTATTGCAGAACTTAGAAATATCTTAGATAGTGATAATGTTAGTTATCAGATATCAGAGTTAGGTAAAGTAGATGCCGGTGGTGGTGGTACTATTGCCTATATCCTTGCTAATTATGATGTAAAAGTAATAGATGCTGGGGTTGGAGTTTTAAATATGCATGCACCTTATGAAGTTACTAGTAAAGTAGATATTTATGAAGCATATCGTGGTTATTTAACATTTTTAATGAAAGCTTAATTTTTAATTGATAGGATAACTTTAATATGTTATCCTATTTTTAGAAGTAAAGGAGAATTGTTGTATGGATATTATTAAAGAATTTAATAAAAATGATAAGATGTTTCAAAAAGAAGCAGTGGAATATGCTAAAAAGAATAAAGATGAAGTTAGTGATGTTTTGTTAAGTCATTTAAAAGACTTTGTTTCTAATATGGATGAAAATAAAGAATGTCCTTTTAGTGTTGTATATGCTGTCTTTTTGTTAGCAGAATTTAAAGATAAGCGACTATTTAAAGTAATAATAGATATTTTTAGTAAAGAAGGGTATGATTTTTATAATTTGTTAGGTGACTGGGCTTATGATAATTTATCTTCTATTATAGTTAGTGTATTTGATGGAGATTTTGATTCTATAAATAAAGTTATTGAAAATAAAAATATAGATGAAAATATAAGAGGTTATTTTTTAAAGACATATGTCTATTTCTGTGAAAATGGATTAATAACAAAAGATGTAGTAGAAAAATATTTATTAAAACTTCTTGATCTTTATGATTATATAGATGATGAAGATGATATGGATGATATTTATACAGATATTATGGAAGTTATTGCAAGCCTTCATTTATTTTCTTTAATGAATGAAGTTAAGAAAATGTATTATTATGGAGTTATAAATACTATGATGATAGGTGATTATGATAGTTTTGTTGATTATATATTTAATTATGATTATAAATTAGTTAGAATTAAGCCTATTGATGATACAATTAAGTCAATGAGTTGGTGGGCATGTTTTGATAATAGAGAAGATGTTTTTGATGAAGATAAAGTTTCAAAAATGTTTGAATCTTTTATAGAAGAAGAGACTAAAGCGAATAATATGAAAGATCCTTCTAAAGTAGGCAGAAATGATCCTTGTCCATGTGGAAGTGGTAAGAAATATAAAAAATGTTGTATTAATAAAGAAAGTAATTTTTTACCATATCAATCTTATATTACTAAGAGTTTAGATGAATATCCTAAAAAGAAAACTAGTAGTGATGAATATGATTTATATGATTTTTATAAAGAAGAATATATTGAGATAGATAAACTTCTATATAATGTGTTAAAACATAAGGCAATACCTATGTTTATTAATAGAGATTATTTAAAGGAAAATAGAATTAATATAGACTATTTAAAAGAAGCTTTTGATAAGATAAAAGTAGTTGTTAAAAATAATTCGTTTAAAACTATAAATGATTATGATGAAAAAGTATCTATTCATTACAGTTTATATCAATTCTTTGAAAGATATAGTAAATTACTTATGGAAATGATTAATAAACATATACCAAAAGAGAAAGAATATTTAGTGTTTTTAGAAGAATTGGTTGATTTCTTTTATGATAGTTTTGATTTAAATGATTCTAACGAAACACTTTTCTTAAATGTTAAAGATTTCTTATTTAATGCTAAGGGAAAGATAGATGAAGGAATAGAGTATTTTAAAGAAAAATTAAAAACTTGTGATTATAGTGTTAAGTTTGATGTTTATCAGATGCTTATAGAGTTATATGAAGAGAAAGATTATGACTTAGCATGTGAAAAATTAGAAGAGTATATAGATAAAGAAACTGACAATGATTTAAAAGAGTATTTAGAAGAAATGTTAGTGGATTATAGGGAGTATTGAGATGGGAATAAGTTTTAGTGTATATTTAGATGGATTTAAAAAAGATATTACAAGGGAGATTAATGTAAATGATAATTTGAATTTACAGACTTTTTGTGAATATATGATTTTATCTATGAATGGAGAATGTAAACATCTATATCAATTGATTGTTAATGATGAATTTGCATATTTAGGACCTGGATGTTGTGTTTTTGACCCTGATATTGAAGAGATGATGGATGAAGATTTAATTGTTAAAGATTTATACTTAGAAGAAGGTGATGAACTTTTATTAAATTATGATTTTAGAAGCGATTATGATATTTATATTAAAGTAGAAAGTACTACTGATGATAGTTTTAATAAAGACTTTGAAGTTATAAATGGTAAGGGATATGGTTTATTAGAAGAGTATCATTCATTTTTTCTTGAAGATTTGGTAGATGCTAGGAAGCGGAATCCTAATGCTTATTCTAATGTAGAATATAATTTATTAGATTTTGATTTAGATAAAATAAACTATACTATAGATAATTATTTAGCTTATAAAGAAGAATTGCTTAGACCTAAGCATTATTTACTAAATGTATCATTATTAGGATTTGAAAAAGAAATTAAAAGAAAAATATCTATTGATAGTGATATTGATATTTCTACTTTATGTGAAGCGATTGTTTTATCTATGAATGGAGATTTAGAACACTGTTATGGAGTTAAAAGAGGAAAGGAATATTTAGAAGATGAAGAGATGAGTAAAGATATAAATTATTTAGAATTAAAAGAAGGGCAAAGGTTAAAGGTTATTTATGATTATGGTGATAATTGGGTATTTAATGTAAGAGTTAGTAAAATTGTAGATGGTTATGGTTCTAAAAAATGTTATGTTGTTAATGGAAAGGGTTATGGTATAGTTGAAGATTGTGGAGGAGAATATTATTTAGATAGAGTTTTTAATGATGATGATAACGATTATAATATAGATGAATTTGATTTAGATGATATTAATAGCACTATTGATAAGAGATTGTTTCGTACTTTTTATGAGGTAAGTAATGAATAAAATATATTTAATTGCAGATACACACTTTAATCATGGTAATATAATTAAATACTGTAATAGACCTTTTAGTGATATAGAAGAGATGAATAATACTATTATTAATAATTGGAATAGTGTTGTGGATAAAAATGATATCGTTTATCATTTAGGAGATTTTATTTTAGGTGATAATATAAGTGACTTTGTTAGTAAACTTAATGGAAAAATCTATTTAGTAAGAGGTAATCATGATGGTAAATCTATAGACTTTTATAATAATATTGGTTTAGAAGTTGTTCCTGCCAAAACCAAATTAGATGAATATAAAATTATATTATCTCATAGACCTTTAGAGGATAGAGGGATACCTAATGGCTATATTAATATACATGGACATATTCATAATGCTAAGTTGGATGATTCTTTTTATTCTAATAAACATAAGTGTGTATCAGTAGAAGTTATTGATTATATGCCAATAGAAATTGAAAAGGTTAGGAAAGAGGTATAGTTATGAGTGAAGATGAATTATTTGCAGAAGATATGAGAAATGCAATGCTTAATATGAGGAGATATATTTTAAATAGCAAACCTCATATTAAGAAATATAATCATTATAGAAAGGTTCATGCTGATATTTTAGAGAGTATGGCTTCATATATTTTTGATGGTAAATATGATTTTGGTAAGTATATAGATGAATTAAATAAGGATAGAGAAGATAGTAGTTTTGAAGATTTAAAGGGTTTTGATCTATCTTCTGATAATCCTGATGATGTTTCTATAATTGCTGAACTATTTGTGTATAAGAATTTAAAAGAAGTGCCTTCAGTTACAGAGATATATTTAGAAAAAAATAAATTTAAAAATGCAGATAAAGTTAAATTGTTAAAGGCAATGAATGAGTCTTATGTAGGATTATTTAAAGTAACTGACATAGATTTTGATAATGCTTATGTTACTTATGAAGATGTATTTACTCATAAAAAGTTTAAAGTAATTGATATTTCTATGAGTGCATTTTCTGAAGTTGATAAAGATAATCCTATTTATATGTATAATAGAGTTATTACAGTAGATGGGATATCTTTTGGTACTGGTATTCATTGTAATCTTAGTTATAGGAATAAAGAGTTTAGAAAATTTCTTGAAGAGCATGATTATAAGAAGAGTACAGATTTCTTTAGGTGCCTTACATTATATGAAATATCTAAAAAAGAAAAAAATAAAAGAGTTCGTTATAATACTCAGTTTTGATTTTTAATATATGAAAGTATAGAGGGTAGGACATGAAAAGAGAATTTAAGGTATTTGTATTTAGTATGATTATAAATTTCTTTATATCTATTTTAAAAATAGGTGGAGGACTTTATTTTAATTTTGCATCTTTAATATCAGATGGAATGCAAACATTAAGTGATTTTATTACTGATATTGTTTCTTTTATTGGAATAAAAGTATCTAAAAAACGTCCTACTAAAAGTCATCCTTTTGGTTTTGGTAAGATGGAGTATATTATAAATTTAGTAATAGGAGTTATATTATTACTATTATCTATTTTTATAGTAGTTAATGGCTTTATTAGTAAATGGCATATTCCATCACTTCTAGTATTATTAATCTTATTTATAGCTTTAATACTTAAGATAATAACTTTGTTTTTTCTTTATTCAGTTGGGAAAAAGATAAATAGTCAGTTACTAATTACATCTTATCTAGAATCAAAGATGGATTTATATTCTTCTATAGGAGTTATTGTGGCTACTATTTTATTACAATTTTCAGATGATATTGTTATATTTAGATATGTTGATGTAGTAGTTGCACTTGTAATGGGATTTGTTGTATTTAAAACAGCTTTTAATATTTTAAAAGATAATTCTATGAATTTAATAGGTAAGGTTGAAGATAATTTAGAACTCTATAAGAAAATAGAAGAGTTTTTATTAGATATAAAAGGAGTAGAGAAAGTTAAATTTTATTTAATACGTTATGGTAAATATTATAAGATTCAATTAATGGTAGAGATGGATGCTAATCTTACACTTAGACAAGTTACAAGATTAGAAGAGAAAATTAAAAAAGAATTAGTTTCTCATAGAAGCTTTGGAGTTAAGTATCCTACTATATATGTTACATCTAATCTTGATGATTAGGAAGATATATTTTATAATCTAGTATAGATAAATTTATTTTTATAATATAATTTGTTAGAAAAGAGGTAAAAAATTATGGATGATGTTTTAGAAAGAATACTTGCTAATTTTAGTGAAGAAGATAGAGCTAGACTTTTCTTTAATGCAAGACAGTATCAATTAAATAGAAAGGCTCATATTAAAAAGTATAATAAATTAAGAAAGTTACAAAGCGAAGTTATTGATAGTATGGAAAACTATATTTTAGATGGTAAATATGATATAAATAAATATCTTAAAGATATGACTAGTAAAGTTAATTTTGATAAATTAAAAGATAAGAGATTTTTTAATTTCGATTATGATGATCATGATGATAGAACAATATTAGATGAACTATTTATATATAAAAATATTGAAGGAATACCTTCAGTAACTGAGATATATTTGGAGAAGAATAAACTTAGAAATGAAGATAAAGTTAAGATGTTAAATGCTATGAATAATTCTTATGTAAGTTTATTTAAAATAGTTGGTGTTGATAGAGAAGATGCTTATGTAATATATGAAGATGTTTTTACTAAAAAGAGATATAAGATTATAGATATTGCTATGAGTGGATCTGTTATAATAGATAAGAAAAGACCAATATATTATTATAATAGAATAATTACTATTGATGGTATATCTTATGGTACTGGTATTCATTGTATTATGACTGGTGATAATAAAGAGTTAATTAATTTTATTAAGAAACATGATTATAAAAAGAGTCCTGATTTTTATAGATGTTTAATGTTATATGCTATATCTAAAAAAGAAAAAAATATGGAAGTTAGTTATAATAATAGGTATGGTTATAGATAGAAAGATACATTTTGATAAAGTATCTTTTTTTAAAATTTCTAAATAAAAAACTATTGCTTACTGGTGCAACAGTTAAAACCTCTATAAGTCCCAGACTATAAGTAAAGGACTAAGTTGATAAACATGATACAAGATAAAATTTAGCTTGTCAAGATATTCATAATTATGATATGTTTTCTTTAATAAAAATATACTATATAATAAAAAATGGGTAATATTAATATATTAAAATAATACAAGATAGGAGTTGTTATTAATGGCACATTATAATTCTTATGAAAGTTTTAAAACTAAAAAGAGTATGGATAAAAAGAAAAGAGCAAAGGGAAAAACATTAGGAAAGAAAAATAATAAAACAGATGATTTTGTTATTAAAAGTAGTGATAAATATGGAATAGTAATTGAGGTTAGATATAAAGATGCATATGTTTTATATGATGAAGAAGTAGTTTTAGCAAAGCTTAGAAATGATATAAATATGGTATGTAATCAAGTCATTTTTCCTGGTGATAAGGTTGTATTAAATAAAAATGGTAATACTTATTTTATAATTAATATGTTAGAAAGAACATCTTTATTGTCTCGAGTTAAAAAGGATAGTACAAGACTTGATGATGTCGGTTTAATAAAAAATATAGCTGCTAATGTTGATATAGCAGTAATTGTTGTTGCAGCTAAGGAACCACCTCTTCATCCAAAATTTATAGATAGGTATTTAATGATTTTACATAATAGTAATATTAAAGCTTTAATTTGTTTAAATAAATGTGATTTTAAAACTAATAAAGAAGAAAAAATTCTAAATACTTATAGAGAACTTAATATTCCTGTTATTTATACTTCAACATATCAAAATATTGGTATTGATGATTTAAAAAAATATTTATTTGGTAAGCAAGCTATAATGGTTGGAAATAGTGGTGTTGGGAAATCATCACTTACTAATGCAATTATGAATGATGATGAAATTAAAACTGGTCATATTAGTGGTAAAAGTAAACGTGGTCGTCATACTACTACATCTTCTAAATATTATATATGGGAGGGAAACTCATCTATTATAGATACTCCAGGTATAAGAAGTCTTGATGTTTCGTCATTTAGTCCAATAGAAATTCAAGATTATTTTCCTGAATTTAATAATTTTAAAGAGAAATGTAAGTATCGTGACTGTTTACATTATAATGAACCATATGATTCTTGCATTGTTAAACAAGATGTTGCTAGTGGATTAATTAATATTAATAGGTATGAAAGTTATTTGAGAATTATGAGTGATGTTTTAAATGATAATAATTATGAAGATATTTTAGATGATATTAAAAGCAGGTAGTAGTTCATAATAGACTTTTATTGATGATAGTGTGCTTATTTATAATAGTGATTCTAGTGAATTAGAAATATTTGGTAATGTTTTAACTTTTGCTCCTAAAGATAAATGATTATGTTTGATATATGGAGGTTAATTGATGGAAAAAAGAGTTAGTGTTAGAGGTATTATTATTGATGGTGATAAAGTATATGCTATATTTAGAAGAAGAGTTAATGATGATGGAACTTTTAAAGCAGATTATGTATTACATAATAAAGATAGAGTAAGAATTATTACTGATATTTTATCTTATGGTCCTAGAGAAGAGTGGTTAGATAAAGTAAAAACTACTAAAGCGAAGAGGAAGATAAATGAATTTAATAAGATTTAATTGATATTAATTATAATAAATAATTTCGTGACTAAGAAAAAATATTAATTATTAGGGCTCGACAATACAATATAAATAATGTAGAATAATATACATCAAAAAAAGGAGGAATAAAAATGCTTAATTTTAAAGAATACATAAAAGGAGAAGTATCAAAATTAGGAATTGATTTACAAAATGTTGGTGTTGTAAGACCACCAAAAGAAGAAATGGGAGATTTCGCTTTGCCTTGTTTTACTTTAAACATTAATGAATTAAAAAATCCTAATGAAAAAGCAAGGTATATATATGAAAAACTAAAAGTTAACAAAGATATTATTTCTGAAGTTAAAGTTATAGGACCATATCTTAATTTTAATATTAATAGAGATTTTCTTGCTAAAGAAACTTTGGACGAAATTAATAAAGAAAAGAGTAACTATGGTTCTAGTGGTATTGGGAAAGGAAAAGATTTATTAATAGAGCACACATCAATAAATCCTAATGCTTCACCACACATTGGTAGATCTAGAAATAGTATAATTGGTGATTTTTTAGTTAGATTATATAAATTTGAAGGTTACAATGTGGAAACTAACTATTTTATTAATGATATTGGTAAACAAATTTCAATGTTATTAGTTGGTGTAGAAGAGTTAGGCAATATTGATACAATAACTTTTAATGACATGTTAAAACTTTATATTGAGATTAATGACATTAGTAAAACAGATAAAAGGGTTGAAGAAAAAATATTTTATTATTTGCATGAGCTTGAGAATGGTAATAAAGAAGTGAGAGATAAATTTAAAAAAATAACTGATATCTGTGTAGAAGGACAACAAGAAATATTTAAAAAACTTGATATAAAATGGGATAGATTTACGCATGAATCAGATTTTGTATTTGAAAATAAAACCAAACAAATTTTAGATGATTTGCAGAAAGCTGGAAAATTACATGAGGATGAAAATGGCAGATTATATGTTGATTTAGATGGTTATAATATTCCTACTAAATCTCCTGTGTTAGTACTTACTAGAGAAGATAAAACTTCTTTGTACCCTTTGAGAGACATAGCTTATACAATATCTAAAATTGAAAGAAATAAAGATAATAATATTATTGTTTTAGGGGAAGATCAAGAAGTTTATATGCAGCAAATTAAAGCTACGCTAGATATTCTTGGATATCCTGCACCAAAACTTATATCTTATGATTTTGTATTACTTGATGGTGATAAAATGGCAACCAGAGAGGGTAAAGTTGTTTTATTGGAAGAGTTTATAGAAAAAGCAAAAGATAAACTTTCAGACTCATTTGCAGAAAGAAATTCAGAGTTATCAGAAGAAAACCTTTCAAGTTTAGCAGCCTCTTGTATTAAATATAATATGTTAAATGTTAACAGAAAGAGAACGGTTAATTTTAATTTGGAATCTGCTACTGATTTCCAAGGAAATTCTGCAATATATTTGTTATATAATTATGTTAGAATTAATTCAATTTTAAATAAAGCTAACTATAATGGTGAAAAACCAGAAATATATAAATTTAAAGAGGAACTTGAATATTCTCTTATTAACAGTTTGTATGATTTCCCAGAAGTTATAGAAACTTCTTTCAACTCATGTGAGTCTGTTCCAATAACTAGTTATTTATATAATTTATCACAAAAATTTTCAAAATTGTATGAAAATATACCAATTTTAACAGAAGATGATGAGCTAATTAGGCAATCAAGATTAGTTTTATTAAATGCAACTAAAACAGTATTATCAAATGGTATGAATGTTTTAGGAGTTAAGCCTGTTAAGAAATTTTAATAAAATTTTGGTTCTTGCATAAAAGTTGTGGGATAACTATTTAGTTCTAGATATATCAAA
>CAMLTY010000023.1 GCA_946486465.1 uncultured Mycoplasmatota bacterium | reverse complement strand
TGTTGTCTTTTTTTATGATTTAAATTGTAACTTTTATTTTTGGAAAGTCCCTATAACTTATAATTATGATAATATTAAGTTAACAAAGATAAGAAAGAAGGAATAGTTATGACTAATTTAATTTGTCAGGGTAAAATAAATCGTCAATTCTGGGGTAAATTAATTCGTCATTTTTCTAAAACTCCCCGTTTACTAAATGTTACCTGGGGGGGGGGAGTTGTAATTTAGTTACTTTCTTTCATTATGTCTTAAAAGAATAGAGGATAGTTCTATTCTTTTTTAAGTGTAATAATGAAAGGAGTAAATGATGAAAAAGATATTATTAGAAACAAGTTTTAGTAAGATATATATGATAATAATGGTAATAATAACTTTATTAATATTAGGAGGATACTTTTCTTATGCGATGTTTACAGTAACAAAAGAAAAAGAAAATGCTATAAGTATAGTAACAGGTAATTTAACTTACAAGTTAGAAGTAGATGGAGAAGAAGGAAATACCCTAACAGTACCTGCCAATAGTAGAAAAGATTTTATAGTAACTTTATCTAACCCTAATAATAGAGTAGGAAGATTTAACTTTTATTATGAAGAAAGTTTACCTGATGGAGTAGATATAGGATATATAGAAAAAGAAGGAGTAAATACACCACCATCTAGTACAGGAATAAATTTAGAGAAAGTAGATACAACAGGAAGTAGTAATACATATTTAGTAAGAGTATCAAATACTACAGAAAGTGAAATAAGTATAGAATTAGGAGTAAGTGTAGGATTAGATTATAATGATTTAGAATTACCAGATAATGGACATTTATTAAGAAAAATAATATCAACAGGAACAGTTAAAGAAGTAATAGAAGATGATATCATGAATAGATTAAACTATGAGGATTCTGAACAGACCTTTGTAACTGGAAGTAATCCCTATAATTATATATGGTATAGTGGAAAATTATGGAGAGTAGTAAGTATAGATCCAAGTGATAATAGTGTAAAGCTAGTGACACAATGGAATATAAGTGCAATTTCATATGATAATGATAGTAGTGCTTTTGATGGTAGCTATATGGAAGAATGGTTAAATGATACGAGTGTAGATGGATTTTTAGGTAATTTGAGAAATCCTGAAAGCTTTATTAAGATGAATAGTAAGTGGAATGCAAATCAGATGTCCGATACTAGCAAACCACCAAGTGAAGAAGAAGGTGGAACGATAGTAGAAGATGCTATAGGACTATTAAATATCTATGAATATACTATGAGTGGTTCTAATTCTAGTTATTTAAATAATTATCTTAACTGGTGGACTTTGACTCCATATACTGCATATAACATAAATTATATTGATGATGGAAATATTAGTAATATAGCAAGCCGTGAATATACATATGGCATTAGACCTGTAATAAATTTAAATCCAGAAATAAGTATAGTATCAGGAGATGGAAGTGAAAATAATCCTTATAGATTAGAAAACGATAATGATACTAATTTAGAAGGAATAAAATTAAATTCCAGGTATAGTGGTGAATATATAAGTTTTGGAACTGAAGATAATAATTTGTATCGAATAGTGAGTCATGAAACTGAAGGGTTAACTAAAATAATAAGTGCAGAGCCACTAAAAGAAAATGGAGCTTTTAAAACAATGCTTTTTGGAGATAGTGTATATTATTCTAGTACAAATACAATAGGAAACTTTCTTAATGGAGAATATTTAACTAATGGTGATTATTTAACAAGTGAACAAGTTAATATGATAGAAGATAGTACAACTTGGTATTTAGGAAGAATTTATGTTGGACAAAGTTATAAATTAGCTAAATATACTGATGTAAATATGAGTAACTTAACTTCTAATATAGACGTATTAAAAATAGGATTATTAAGATATGGAGAATTAATGGTTGAGGCGAATAATAGTATGTATTATTGGACATTAACACCATCTAGTACTGCTAATCTTTATGTTGTAAGGACTAACGGCAATGTGCATAGTACTAATACAGGAACTCCAACAATTGGTATAAAACCTGCTTTTAACCTTAAATCTAATGTTATAATAACAGGAGGAAATGGTACTTTACAAAATCCTTTTACCATTGCTTTAGCCCCATAAAACAACAAAAATTACGAAAATTCGTAATTTTTTTCAAAAAACTATTGATTAATAGTATACCCTGTGTTACATTATTAGCAGGAGGGAGACTTATGGACAAAAATAAAGAAGATAAGTTAAAAGAATTAGAGTATGATTTTGTACAAGATTTTATTAAATTAAGAAAGGATAATCACTTAACTCAAGAAGCAATGGCTAATCAATCTGGAGTTATTAGATTAACTATTACAAGAATTGAAAATTTAATAACATCACCACAAATTAATACACTTATCAAAATATTAGAACCAGTTGGTTATACTGTTAAGATAGTACCAATTGATAAGAAAAAGAAAAGTAAAAAAGATTAGAAAAAGTTCTAGTCTTTTTTTTAATTTTCCTCTATACTAATTCTTAGGAAGTGAAGACGATGAAGAATATTACCTTATTACCAGCAGACACCTATATAGTAGTTAATAAAACAGTCCTTCATGAAGAAGATAGACGTCTTTTAACTATGCTTTATCAACCTATAATAGGTTATACTGCTATTAGTCTTTACTTTACTTTAATAGATGACTTAGATGAGTTTAATCGTCTTAGCGATGATTTAAATCATCATCATTTAATGAGTATAATGCAACTTAGACTTGAAGATATTATGATAGCAAGAGAAAAGTTAGAGGCAGTTGGACTTTTAAAAACTTATTTGAAAAAGGGAAGTGTTAATAATTATGTTTATCTTTTATATTCTCCGATAAGTGCTAATGAGTTCTTTAATCATCCCATATTAAATATTGTTCTATACAATAATATTGGTAAAAAAGAATATGATAAACGTTTAGAGATGTTTAAAGTACCAAGAGTTAGATTAACTGATTATGAAGATATTTCTCATAAATTTAATGAAGTATTTAAAAGTAGTAACCTAAAACCATTTGAAGTAATAGAATATATAGAAAAAAAAGAAACGTCATCTATAGTCTTAGATGATATGATAGACTTTAATCTTTTAATATCATCAATTCCTAGTGGCCTTGTTAGTAATAGATGCTTTGATAAAGAGACTAAAAAACTAATTAATAATCTTGCTTTAGTCTATAATATTGATACCGAGAGAATGAGTGGCCTTGTTAGGACTTCTTTAAATGAGAAGGGTCTAATAGATAAAACACTTTTAAGAAAAAATTGCCGTAACTATTATTCTTTTGAAAACGTAGGAAATCTTCCAACTCTTGTTTATCAAACACAACCAGACTATTTAAAGAAACCAGAAGGTGATACTTCTAAATGGGCTAAAATGGCTTATACTTTTGAAAATACTAGTCCTTATGACTATTTAAAAAGTAAAATGAAAGGAGCAGAACCTACTAAAAGGGATTTAAACTTAATAGAAGATTTGATGATAGATCAAAAACTCAGTGCTGGAGTAGTTAATGTTTTAATTTCTTATGCTTTGAAGATAAATAATCAGAAGTTAAATCGTAACTACTTAGAAACAATTGCAGGACAGTGGAAACGTCTTAATATTGAAACAGTTGAAGAAGCGATGAGACTAACCGAAAAAGAATATAAAAAAATGAAAAAGGTTGCTACTAATACAACTAGGAGTAAAACTGTATCTAAAAAACTATCTAAAGAAGAGATATTACCTGATTGGTTTGGTAAAGAATTAGATACTGATAATACTAATGAAGAAGAACAAGAGGAGTTAGATAAGATTATAGATAGTCTTGTCTAATAGATGAAAATATGCTATAATATGCCTTAATTAAAGGGGGTTCTATTATGACTAATACAAGAGATTTATTAATTAGAAAATATATTATAGATATAGTTTTCGTAGTAGTAGTTATCTCATTACTTACTTGGTTTTGGTTTGGACCATATCAACATAAAGTGAGAATAAGAGAGTCTTTAATGGCAAACAATATTGAATTTAATAAAGATATCGCTTATACAGGTTTTGATTATATAGATATCTCTTCTAATAAAGTTACTAAAAACTTAACTTTTTCTAATGATAGTGATAAAGAAATAAGCTTTATTATTAACTTTAATAACATAACTAATGATAAAAATAACTATATTAATTACATTTTAACTGATAATGAAGGATATCAAACTGATATAAGAAACCTATCACTTGATGGTTATATCCTAGAAAATAACTTAGGTAATAATGAGACTAAGACTTATACTATTACTATGTGGACTGATGATAATGAAGAGATTAATGGTAATTTAAATATAATTTTAAATCCTACTATGGCTTAACAAATATAAAAAGATATGCTAAAATATAGTTGTCTTTTTAATTTGTCCCCATAGTTCAACGGATAGAACAAGGCCCTCCTAAGGCTTAGATGAAGGTTCGATTCCCTCTGGGGACGCCATTTAATGTAAATTCAATTGATTTAAATCATTTTTAAATAAAGAAAGGAGTGAGTTTTATGTTAGATAAAAAACAATTTATTGAAGAAGAAAAAGATTGTGCATCTATGTTAGGACTTACTCTCAAAGAATATAGACAGAGCTTAAAAAATATAAAAGTTCATGATTATAATAAAACAAATGAGACAAATAAAAAGTATGACAATTCAATATTAAAAAGTCTAGGACTATCAGAAAAAGATTTAAAACGCAGGAGGGTATTGTAGTATGAATGCAGAAATCGGTGAAATTTGGTTAGTAACAATTCCAATATTAGAAATTGACAAAAATAATGATATTAATGTTAAATTACAACGAAGACCATGTCTTATTTTAGATGATGGACGTGGATTAATTGTAGAAGAAGATAATAGAAACTTTCATGTTTTAAAATTAATTACACAATATGATAGATATAAAAGAAAACTAATAAAAGATTGGCGAAAAATAGGTTTAGCTAAAAAGTCATATATCAGAATAGAAATGCCAATAAAAATAGAAAAAGCTCAATTTGATAGAAAGATTGCTAAACTTCCAGAAGAAGAGTTAATGTCAGTATACAATGAAGTGTATAATATAATTAATACAGAAGCTTTAGCAAAAATTTCAAAGAAATATAAAGAGAGAAGAAAAGAAAAACTAGTAGCATAACAATGTGATATTATGAATATGTCAAAGAAATTTGTATAAAATAAAAAAGAGATATATTCTAATCTTGCCTGTTAGATGTTATCTCCACAATTGTGGTCGACACCATACTTCTAGGAAGAAGTTAGGTGTCTTTTTCTTTTAAAAGACACTTGTTCATAATAAAAATTTATAGTATAATTTCTATAGAATAAGAAGGTGTTAACGTGTTAGGTACAATTAGAGAAATAGTAGATAATAATGTTATTCTAGATTTAACTATAGATATAACTAAGCAAGCTAATTTATTGAATTTACATGTTATCTTTGAAGATAATGGCACAAAAATAGTAGGAGAGATTGTTAATAGTACTAAAACAACTTTGAAAATAAATATCGTAGGAGAAATAAAAGATAATAGATTTTTACCTGGTATTAGTGCTAAACCCTCATTTAAATCTACTACTAGAATAGTAACAATGGATGAACTTGCTTTAATATTAGGACCAATGGAACCAACTGATAAAGAAGTTACTTTCGGTTATTCTAATATTTATCAAAATTATAAAATTAATGTAGATATAAATGGTTTCTTCAGTAATCATTTTGCCATATTAGGTAATTCTGGTGCAGGTAAGTCATTTTCTGTTAGTCGTATCTTACAAAATGTTTTTGCCGACCCTAAAAAAAGTCCTGTTGGTGCTCACGTCATAATGTTTGATGCCTATGGTGAATATACAAGAGCTTTAGGTAATATAGATAAAGTAAATCCTAATATGCATTATAAAACTTATACAACTAATCCAGATAATGCTTATAGTGAAGTTTTAAATATTCCCTTGTGGTTACTTGGTGTAGATGATTTAGCTTTACTACTTGATGTTACAACTCCAAACCAAATTCCTATTATTGAGAAAGCTTTAAGTCTTGTTAATATCTTAACAGGAGATGATCCTGATGTTATTAAATATAAGAATGATATAATTGCAAGAGCAGTCCTTGATATCTTATTGAGTGGACATCAGTCTACTAAAATAAGGGACCAAGTAATAGCAGTTTTAACTAAATTTAATACTAAAGACCTAAGCCTTGATGCTAAAATAGTTCAACCTGGTTATGTTAGAACCTTTAAACAATGTTTATATATAGATAAAACTGGTAAATTAATGGAAATGGAGTTAGTAGTTAACTTTGTTAAACAATTTATCATGGATGACTTTAACTTAGAAGATAGACCAGAGAAGTTTATTGCCTACACTCTAAAAGACTTAGAAACAGCAATGGACTTTGCACTTATCAGTGAAGGAATTCTAAAGAGTGATAAAGTCTATGACTATGCTAATGTTTTAAGTGTTAGATTACATACTCTTGCTAATAGTCCTAATCATGTATTCTTTGATTCAACTTCTTATATTTCTAAAGATACATATTTAGATAGACTATTTACTAATATGAATGGAGAACGTTGTCAAATAGTAAACTTTAATATAAGTTATATAGAAGATAGACTTGCTAAAGTTATAACTAAAATAATATCAAAATTAATCTTTGATACCGCAGTTACTAATGAAAATCGTGGTAGTGTTCCATATCATATAATAATAGAAGAAGCGCATAGATACGTTCAAAAAGATACTGATACAGAGATACTTGGTTATAATATCTTTGACCGTATAACTAAAGAAGGACGTAAGTATGGAGTTTTATTAGGCTTAATTACCCAAAGACCTAGTGAACTTTCTGATACTGCAATATCCCAGTGTTCAAACTTTGTTATTTTAAGAACCTTGCATCCTAAAGATTTAGCATACATCAAAGATATGGTACCATCAATAACTATGGAAGTTGCAAATCAACTAAAAAGTCTAAAACCGGGTAATGCCATTGCCTTTGGTAGTGCTTTCAAAGTACCAATTAATATGCAATTTCAAAAAGCAGACCCTGAACCTTTGTCTAATAACGTTGATATTAAAAATATTTGGTACAAAACTAATTAAACACTTTTCTAATTCAAAAAAATATGATAGTATAATATATAGTTAATAGGAGGATAAGATATGGCTTTAGATAAATTAAAAAAATTAATAGGTAGCGATGATGGCGATTTTGAAGAAGAGACTAAAGAGGAGGAGTATTATAAAGTGAGTAAAGAAGAATATATGGATGAAAACGGTGTAGCCGGCAGTAAAATGATGTTATTAGAACCACGTGCTTATTCTGAAAGTCAACAAATAGCAGATTATTTAAAAGAAAGAAATGCTGTAGTTGTTAATTTAAAACGAGTAACACCAGACCAAGCGAAAAGAATAGTAGACTTTTTAAGTGGTACTTTATATGCTATAGGAGGAGACTTACAAAAGTTAGGTGGAGGAATATTTTTATGTACTCCGAATAATGTTAATGTAGAAGGAGAAATTAGTGATGATGCTCCACCAAAGCCACCTAGAAAATCTAAGAAACAAGAAGACGACGAATTTGATTGGTAATAACCCGGACTAAGGGATGTGATATTAATGGACAAATTTAACTATGAAGCGAATGGTTATAATCGTGCTGAAGTTAATAAATTTGTAACAGATGTAATTAAAGAGACAGAAGGTATAATAAAAAAGTGTAAAGACCAGAAAAAAGAAATAAGAGACCTTAAAGATAAACTAAGTCACTATGAGGATTTAGAGAACACTTTAAAACAATCTTTAATTAATGCTGAAAAGACTGCTGATAATGTTAAGAGACTAGCAAGAGAAGAAGCTGATATTATAGTTAGTGATGCTAAACATAATGCTTCAAGGATAGTGGGAGAGTCATTATTAAAAGCTAGAAAGATAGAACAAGAGGCGGATACACTAGAGAAAAATGTCAAAATATTTAAACGCAAGTTAAAAATCATAGTAGAACAACAAATGGCTGTAGTAGAAGAAATAGAAACACTAGACTTAGAAGATAAATAGTCTAGTGTTATTCTTCTAAGAAAGGAGGATTATGAAAGAAGAAAAGAAATTAGAAAAGTTAATCTTAAAATATTCCGCTGCCTTAAAGACCTTAGAAACAGAAATTAGTATTTTATTACAAGATTATGAACTTGAAAATAACTATAATCCCGTAGAGCATATAAAATCAAGATTAAAAACATATGAAAGTGCTAGTAAGAAATTAATATCTAGGGGGTATGAAGTAACAACTAAAAATATCGAAGAACATGTTCATGATATGGTAGGTATAAGAATAGTATGTTCTTTCTTATCAGATGTTTATAAAATAGTAGAGTTAATAGAAAATAGTGACCAAATAACTGTTCATGATAAAGAAGATTATATAGCAAGTCCTAAAGAAACAGGTTATTCTAGTTATCATTTAAGTGTTTATGTTCCTGTTTATTTAATAGATGGAGTTACCTTAGTGGAAGCAGAAATACAGATAAGAACAGTTGCTATGGACTTTTGGGCTAGTTTAGACCATAAAATTACTTATAAATTTAAAGGAGAAATACCAGAAGAGATTAAAGAAGGTATGCATAAATGTGCTGAGGATATTCATGCCCTTGACCAGAAAATGTTAGAATTAAATAAGGAAATGCAAATAATTAAAGATGATCAAGAGATAATTTGACTTTAATAAGAAAAAGTTATAATATAGTCACTTTAATAAAGGGGGAATAATTTATGAAAAATTCTAAAGAAAATAAAGTTTCTAATTTAGAAATCTATGAGAAAGATTTGAAGAAGAATTATGCTATTAAAGGAGCAGTTGCAGGAGTAGCTTTAGCTGCTATTCCTATGGGAATTGCTGTAGCAAATAATGTTTTTGGAATGAATTTTAGAATGGATGATGCTACTTTTGTTGGTGATTTTGTCAATAATTTTTATGGAACTATAGAAACTTGGCTTGGTGCAGCAGTAACTAGTGGTGCTTTAGCATCTATTCCAGTTGCAATCTCACAAGCTAAAGCAGAAGAGAAAGTAAGAAAAATGAAATAGTATTTTTTTGATAAAAAGTATTAAGATAACTCTTAGTACTTTTTTTCATAAAATAACTAGAATATTTGTTTAGGTTATGCTATTCTATATTTAATAAAACGTTAGGAGGAGATTAATTAATGGAAAATGAATATAAAGCTATGGACATTGCTAAATACTTTATAAATGAACTACATCCTGAACCTTTAAAATTACAAAAATTATTATATTTTGCTCAAGGTTTTTCTTATGCTTTTTATGATAAAGCGCTATTTAATGATGACTTTGAAGCTTGGGTTCATGGGCCAGTTATTCCTTCTATATATCACGAATATAAAAGTTACGAGTATAATCCTATTGATTTAAATTATAACTTAAAAGACTTTAATAAAGATGTTATAGACTTATTAGAATACGTTAAGAGAAATTATGCAAAATATGATGGCAAGTATTTAGAAGAGATAACCCATAAAGAAGAACCTTGGTTATTATCACGCACAGGTTTGGATCCAGATGAGAGAAGTGATAAGACAATTCCTAAATCTAATATTGCTTCCTATTTTACTAGTTATGTATTACAACCAGATGATGAGGAGTGGGATTAATGCAGGGAGAAATTTGGACTTATGTAGCAACAAAACCTAATAATACAAAAGAAGCGAAAGTAAGACCAGTTTTAGTAATTGGTGATGATAGTAATAATCAGTTACAGTATGTAGATATCCATTATGTAATTATCTCTTCATCTGCAGAATGTGGTATCTATGATGTTTTATTAGATAAGAAGTTAGCAAAAGAATTGGGATTAGCAAGACAATCTATAATTAAAACAACTAAGATATATACAGGACCTAGAAGTAAGTTAGGTGTTAAAATAGCAGACTTACCTTCTAGTAAAAAAGAAGAATTTGTAAAGAAATATCAAGCATATCAAGATGATTTAATATCAAAATTATATTTATAGATTAAGAGGGAGTGATAACTATGAACGAAAAAACTTATATTGAAGTATTTGATGAAAAAAGTCCTAAAGTTAAACAATTATATTGGAATATTGCCTTTGGATTACAAGATGTTGATAGATTAAAACCATCTAAATATATGGTAGAGTTAACTAATGAACATATTGATGGTAAAAAAACATATAAAGAAGTTAAAGATGATATAACATCATACTATTCTAAAGATAACAATGTATCTAATAGTGAAAAAGAAGCTGATGAAGTATCGCTTGCTATCTATGAGATATTAAGTGATAAAGCCTTTAGATTTGATTATCTGACTTATAAAAACTATCATAAAAGATTATTTCAAAATCTTGATAAAGATATATATCATCCTGGAGAATTTAGAGCTTATAATATTACTAAAGATGAAGAAATATTAGATAATGATACAGTAAGTTATCAGTCTTATGACTTGATAGAAGAGTCTTTAAAATATGATTTTGAAGAAGAAAAAAATATAGATTATATTAATATGAATGAGAGTGAATTAGTAAATAGAATAACAGAGTTTACATCAAGAATTTGGCAAGTGCATCCATTCAGTGAAGGAAATACTAGAACAACTGCTATCTTTATTCAAAAATATTTAATAAGTATGGGTTTTGAAGTTAATAATGAATTATTTAAAGATAATTCTCTATATTTTAGAAATGCTTTAGTAAGAGCGAATTATACAAATTATAATAAAGGTATTAAAGAAGATAAACGTTACTTAGTTATGTTTTTTGAAAATTTATTATTAGGTAAAGATAATGAATTAGATAATAATAAGTTATATATTTGACACAATCATACTTGCTTGGTATAATATAGATACTTTAACAAGGGGGTATTAATATGTTTAAAGTAAAAACTAAAGAAGAAAGAATTAGAAAAAAGGAAGAAGAAGTAAAGGTTACTAATTTGCAAGGAATATATTTGGAATCGAACCAACGATAATGGTAGGAACAGGTCTAGGTAATGTTATTAATGAAACTTATAATACTATTGGTAATTTATTTTCTTCTCCATTTTCACCTATCATATATGGAGGAACTATACCATTAATTTGTGTAGCAACACAAAGTCGTTATGATACTAAGGTTGATAAAATGGAAAGATTAAAATATTTCATGGAAAATAAGGATGCTATAAATAGCGTAGCTGAGGAAGAAATAACTATCTTAGATGCAAAACATCTTAGTTGGGAAAAATTAGAAGATTACGCAGAAAAAGGAAGAAGCAAAGTATTAAGATAACTCTTAGTACTTTTTTCTTGTTTAAAACGTTAATATTTTGTATGATATAGATGTATTTAAATATTAATAGAAAGACAGTGATGTTTATGGAGTTATTAGTACCAGCCGGAGATATAAATTCATTTTATACGGCCTTAAATAATGGGGCCGATGCTATATATTTATCAGGTAAAATGTTTGGGGCAAGAAGTTATGCTAAGAACTTTACTGATGATGAGTTAAAAACAGTTTTAAAACTTGGAAAAATATATGGTGTTAAGATTTATGTAACAATGAATACTTTAGTAAAGGAAAGTGAAGTAGACGATTTTCTTAAAGAAGTAGAGTTTTTATATAGTCTAGGAGTAGATGCTATTCTTATGCAAGACTTTGGTATGATTTCTTTATGTTTAAAAAAGTATCCTAATCTTACAATTCATGCTTCAACTCAAGTTAATAGTAGTAGTTATGAGACTATTAAACTTCTATATGAGATGGGTGTAAAACGTGTAGTACTACCAAGAGAGATGAGTATTGATGAGATTAAGAAAATAGATATACCTATAGAACTTGAGGTTTTTGTTCACGGAGCCTTATGTGTAAGTTATTCAGGTAATTGCCTCTTTAGCTCTATGCTAGGTGGAAGAAGTGGTAATAGAGGAGAGTGTGTTGGTAGTTGTAGATTACCTTATAAATTATATAAAGATAAAACTCTAATAGATGAAGGATACCTTTTATCAATGAAAGAATTAAATACATCAGCAAGTATTAAACAATTACCTAGTAATGTTGTTAGTCTTAAGATAGAAGGAAGAATGAAAAGTCCATCTTATGTAGGTTTTATTACAAAATATTATCGTAAAATACTTGATGACGAAGAATTAACTACTAAGGATTTAGAAGACTTAAAGAGTATGTTTTATAGAGGTTTTACTAAAGGACATTTATTTAATGATGAAGATTTAATTAATAAAAAAAGTCCTAATCATTTAGGAAGTCATTTAGGTAAAGTTATAGATGTCAATGATGAGAGAATTAGAATAGAATTAGATAGACCTCTATTACAAGGTGATGGTATTAGATTTAGAGAAAGTAATAAAGGAATGATTGTTAATTATCTATATGATCTAAAAGATAATTTAATAAATAAAGGAAATCCTAAACAAATAGTTGAAGTAGATAATAAAGTTAAGTTAACTAGTTTAGATGAAGTTAGAAAGACTACAGATAAATCTCTTGAAATAACTGACTTTACTATTACAAGAAAAGTTCCTATTAATATAGATGTGAAAGCAAAGGTTGGAGAAGAATTTACTTTAAGTTTTAGTGACTTATCTCATACTGTTACTTATACTGGTAATGTAGTAGAGAAATCTATTAATAATCCTATATCTAAAGATAGATTAATTAATCAGTTAGAAAAACTGGGTAATACTCCATTTGTTGCAAAACATATATCTATAGATATGGATGAAGATATCTTTATTAGAATAGGAGATTTAAATATTGCAAGAAGAACTTTGTCAGAAAGATTAATAGGTGAACGTCTTAATGATTATAAAGAGCCTATTATTAATGAAGTAACTTTTGATAAGATAAATACTAAAGAAACAATAGATTTAGATTCATATCAAGAAGTAGAAAGAAATCCTTTTAATATTAAAGAGGTATTAAAAGATAAAAGTATTGTTAGTAATCTATATAAGCCAACTACTGATGTAACCAGCTCCTACCATTTAAATGTCTTTAATTCATATACCGCTTATTATCTTTATAAGTTGGGGTATAAAGCAGTTACTTTATCAGTAGAACTTAATAATATAGAGTTAAAAGAATTAATAGAATCTATTAGAAAAAGATTTGGCAATATACCAATAGTTATTAAAACTAAGGGCTATGTAGAAGTAATGCTTATTAAAGGTAATATTCTAAATATAGATAAAGATACTTCTTATACGTTAGTTAATGTTAAAAATGATAAATTTAAAACTTACTTTGATGGAAGATGTACTCATATTAATTCCAGCTATAGTCTTAACTTAGATGAGAAAGAATTTAGTTATGATAATGTTTATTTTATATAAAATTATTGTAATTTAGAAATTATATAAGTATAATATTAAGAAAAAAGGAGACCGTTATGGAAATACATATTTCTGATAAATATAAAATAAAAGATATAAGTGAACATAATATTATAAGATTATATGATAAGGATGATAATAAAGTTTTGGGCTTTTTATGTCTTAAGTATTTAAGGCAGCTTAGTGATAATAGATTTGTTTCAATTTCAGCAGGACCTGAATGGCATTTTGAAGTTTTTGATTATTATAAGACAGGAAATAACATTATTTATAAACAAGATTTTACAGAGTTAGATTTACCTAATATAATTATAAGAGATACTTTTATTTTAGAAAATATTCCTTATAATTCAGATAAACATGATCAAACTACCACATTATATAATTGTAAAAGTGGAAAATATTTTAGAGATAGTAATTTAAAAGTTGTTAAAACTAATCTTGACAACAATGAAGAATTACTACTTGGAATCAAAACAATAACTGAAGGAGAAACGACAGATAAATTAAATATGCTTATCAATCCTGATAGTTTAGAAGCAGATGGCTTTTATAGCCAGGTACAAGATAGATATATTAAGATAAAAGAAAATGATGGTATTACTTTTGATAAAGATTATAATGTTAGATTAGTTGAGACTTTAGTTGAAGAAGTATATCCTTATTTAACCATATTAGATAAAAGAAGAAGTATAGAAGATATGGAAAAATCTAAAGCTATAAAGAAAGTATTAGTAAGTAAGTTAAATAAAGATTAGTAGTAGTGTTACTATTACTTTTTTTTGTTTTTAATCTGTGGTATACTAAGCTAGTAAGAAAAGGAGGAACTATGGATAGATTAAGTAGAGAAGAAGTACTACATGTTGCCTATCTAGCTCGTATTTCTTTAACTGGAGAAGAAATAGAGAAGTTTAGAGTACAACTTAAAGTACTAATGGATGATATAGATAAGATAAAAAGTGTTAAAGACTATGATGATGAGATGATGTATACACCAATAGAAGATAATACTAGATTAAGAGAAGATGTTGTGGGAAAGATGTTAAGCGCAAAAGATGCGACAATAAATGCTCCTAAAAAGAATGGAAGTTTTATAGAAGTGCCGGTGATGATTAATGAGTAAATATTTAGATTTAGATATAAGAAAAATACATGAGTTATTAGTAAAGAAAGAAATAACTCCTCTTGATTTAGTAGATGAAGCCTTAAGTAGAATAGAAGAAAATAAAGACTTAAATGCCTTTATTACTATTAATGATAAAGTAAGAGAAGAAGCAAGTGAATTAGGTGAAGTAGACCCTGATAATCTTTTCTTTGGTATTCCTATCGCTGTTAAAGATAATATTGTTACTAAAGATTTAAAGACAACCTGTGCCTCTCATATCTTAGAAAACTTTATACCAATATATGATGCCACAGTTGTAGAGAAAATTAGAGAAAATAAAATGTTAATTATTGGTAAAACTAATATGGATGAGTTTGCTATGGGTTCTACAAGTGAGACAAGTTACTTTGGCGCCCCACTAAACCCTCATGATAAAAAACGGGTTAGTGGAGGTAGTTCAGGTGGTAGTGCTAGTGCTGTATCAGGAGGTCTTATTCCTCTAGCACTTGGAAGTGATACCGGGGGAAGTATTAGACAACCTGCTAGTTACACAGGAATAGTTGGTATGAAGCCAACTTATGGAAGAGTATCACGTTATGGATTAGTCGCTTTCGCATCAAGTCTTGACCAAATTGGACCAATAACTAGAACTGTCTATGAAAATGCTAGTTTACTAAATGTCTTAGTAGGTGAAGATGATAGAGACCTTACTAGTGTAAAAAAAGATAAAGAAGATTTTACAAGACTAATTGGTGAAGATATTAAAGGTTTAAGAATAGCTTTACCTAAATACTTTGTTAGTGATATTGTTGATGAAGAGATTAGTAAAAGAATTAAAGAAGTAATTTCTTTTTGTGATAAAAACGGTGCAGTTGTCGATATTGTTGACATGCAATACTTAGATACAGCTGTTAACCTTTATCAGATAATCGCTATGGCTGAAGCTAGTAGTAACTTAGCACGTTTTGATGGTGTTCGTTATGGCTTTAGAGCCAGTGATGTAAATAGTGTTGATGAAATGTATGGAAAAACACGTGGTGAGGGCTTTGGTGATGAAGTTAAAAGAAGAATTATGGTAGGTTCATACATCCTAAGTGGTGAGAATGCTAAAACATATTATGATAAAGCCTTAATGGTACGTGATGATATAACTAAAGAGTTTAATCGTATCTTTAAAGAATATGATTTAATTATTGGACCAACTACGACAAGGGTCGCTCCACTTCTTGGTAATTCCAAAGATGACCCTCATAAAGCCTTTATGGATGATGTTTTAGTAATACCTGTTAATATGGCAGGACTTCCTGGCTTAAATGTTCCTGTAGGAAAAAATAGTGAAGGTATGCCTATTGGACTACACATAATTGGTAAAGCCTTTGATGAAGCGACTATTTATAAACTTGCTAGTTTTCTTGAGGAGGTGTTTTAAATGAGTAACTATATTCCAACTATTGGTCTTGAAGTACATGTCGAAATAAAAAGTAAAAGTAAACTTTTTTCTGATAGTGCCAATGCCTATGGTATGGCTACTAATACTTCTGTTAATGTAATTGACTTAGGCTATCCTGGAACATTACCTACACTTAATAAAGAAGTAATAAGACAAGCACTTAGAGCCTGTAAAGTCCTAAACTGTGATATTACTAGGAAAATGCACTTTGATAGAAAAAATTACTTTTATCCAGATAACTCTAAGAACTATCAGATTACTCAGAATAGAACTCCTATTGGTACTAATGGTTATGTTGAAATAGAAGTAGATGGAGTTAAGAAAAAAATAGGTATTTCTGATATTCATATCGAAGAAGATACTTGTAAGAGTGCCCATCGTGGTAGTGTAAGCCTTTTAGACTTTAATAGAGCAGGAGTACCTTTAATAGAAATAGTAACAACTCCTAGTATTAGTAATGGTAAAGAGGCGATGGCCTATCTTACTAAATTAAAAGAGATGTTATTTTATGCTAATATTAGTGACTGCAAAATGGAAGAAGGAAGCATGAGATGTGATGCTAATGTTTCTATTAGTAAGACTGATGTACTTGGTGTAAGAACAGAGACTAAAAATATTGGTTCTATTCATAATGTTGGACTTGCTATTGAAAAAGAGATAGAAAGACAAGAAAAAGTTCTTGAAACAGGTGGCATTATTAGAGAAGAAACAAGGCGTTTTGATGATAAGTTAGGCGAAACTATCCTAATGCGTGTTAAAGAAACAGGAAATGATTATCGCTACTTCATCGAACCAGATATTCCTTACCTAGAACTTACTGATGAGTTTATTAATGATTCTTTGAAAACTCTACCTTTACTTCCAGATGAACTAAAAAAAAAATATAGTGAGATTGGACTTAGTTCTCTACAAATAGAAAAACTAATCAATAATAGACCCTCAAACGATTATTTCTTAGGACTACTAGAATTTAAAACTAACTATGTAACAGCTGTCAATCTATTACTTTCAGATATCTCATCATACTTAAATAAACATAATAAAGTAATAACTGATACCCATCTTTCATATGAAAAACTAGTTAGTGTTGTTGATGCTCTAGAAAAAGGAGAGTTATCTAATAAAAATGTTAAAGACTTAATAGATTCACTAATGGAAAGAGATTTGACTCTTGAGGAGTTAAAAAAAGAATTTAACATTAAAAATATTACAGATGATAGCTTTATTAAAGATATCATTACCAAAGTAATAGAAAATAATAGTGAAAGTGTAAATGACTATAAATCTGGTCATGATAGAGCTTTAAAATACTTGATGGGACAAGTAATGAAAGAGACTAAGGGTGCGGTTAATCCTAAAAAAGCTAGTGACATGTTAGTTAAAGAATTAAATAAATAATTGCTATACTTTAAATAATATTATATAATAATTATACTAGGAAGTGATAAATGTGAAGAATTTTATTAAAAATAATAAGGTTACCGTAGTTGCTTTTATTATCTGTGTAATCTTTGTAGTTTTAGTTTTTGCTATCAAATTAACTTTCTTTCCAAATGAAGGAACTGCTATCTATGGAGATAGACTTGATGGTATAGAAAAAGTAGAAATAACTGATAAACAACAAAAGGACATTATTAAATCTTTAGAAGATAAAGATGAAGTAAAAAGTGCTGATACTGATATAAAGGGACGTACTTTAAATGTTCTTATTACTGTTAATGATGATGTAGAACTAGACCCTGCTAAAGCTTTAACTTCATCTGTTATTGATAATCTAAAAAAAGACCAAACATCATTTTATGATATTCAAGTATTTATAAGTAAAGATAATGATGATACAAGATTTCCTATTATAGGATACAAACATCAAGATAAAGATGAATTTTCATGGACTAAAGATAGATAGGAGGAATTATGAAGAAAAAATTACTAATCATTCTTCCTCTTTTAGTTGTAGTAATTGTATTTGTAGGTGTCTTTTTCTATTATAATAGAGAAGATGCTAAAACTTCTTTAACTGTTAATGAAAAGAAATGGGCCCTAGAAAACAGTACAACAATGATTGATATTAATGTTATCAATGACTATCCTTTATATGGTCTTAATGGGGAAGGAGTATTCTTTAATTTCTTAGATGATTTTGAGAAAAATGTTGGCTTAGAATTCAACAAAATAGCTTATTCTAAAAATGATGACTTAGAAAAAAATAAAGCTTATAGTTTTAGAATCTTAAACAATGAAGATGAACTATCTAATAATGATTTATTAATTGCCACAGATGGTTATATCGCTATTGGTAAAGAATATAGAAGAGTTAATAGAGTAAGTGATATGTCTAATATTACCTTTGGTGTTTTTAATTCTGATGTAGCCGAGATTAGTTATTATTTAAAAACAGGAACTAATCTTGCCTTTAAATCATATGACACTATAGATGAGTTATTTCAAGCTTTAGATAATGATGAAGTAGGTATGATTATAATACCTAATATAATGTACTTAGATAAGACTATTGAAAATAATAGTTACTATATAAACTATTACTTTACAGAAATGTCTAAAAAAATAGTTTTAACTTTAAGTAGTGATAAATCTAATGCTAGACTTAATACGATTATTAGAAAATATTTTGAAAAGTGGAAAACTGATAATTATGTAGATGAATATAATGACGTTTATTTTAATTACTATATAACAGAGAATAATGTAAGTTCTAAAGACTCTACAGATTTAGTTAAGAAAAACTATGTTTATGGTTATGTAGAAAACTATCCATATGAAGTTGATGTAGATGGAGATGTCTCTGGTATCGCTGGAGAATACTTAAAAAGAATGAGTCGTCTTACTGATATAAGTTTCTCTTATAAGAAATATGGAAGTATAGAAGCCTTAAGAAAAGCGATAGAAAAAGGCGATGTAGATATTTACTTTGATTATTATAATTTTAATAATGTTAATGATGATTATAAAGAGACTATTTCAACATTCATAGAAGATTATGTTGTATTAGGTAGAAGAAGTGATAACCATGTTGTTAACTCCTTTGAAAGCTTAAAAGATGAAAAAATCGCTATGTTAGATAATACATCTTTATTTAATTATTTTGAAAATAATAGTAGAAGTGATATAACAACCTATGATAATAACAATGATTTAGTTAAAAATGCTAATGATAAGATGTTAGTAGTAGATAAAGAAGTCTATAATCTTTATAAGAATACAACTTTTGAAGATTATGATGTCTTATATCAAGATACGATGATGAATGATTATAAGTTTATGGTTAAGAATAATAACAATACATTCTATAACTTATTTAACTATATCATTACAACTAATTCTTATTATAACTATAGGAATAATGGTCTAGCCGATATTAGTAGGTCTATAGTTGAAAGAAGTAGTTTTATGGGCTTATTCTTAATTATCTTAATAATAGTTTCTGTTCCCCTAATCGCTTTAGCATTCCTTTATCTATACTTTAAACGTAGACATAAAATAAAGAAAGTTAAGAAGGAAGATAGACATAAATATACAGACCTTTTAACATCACTAAAGAATAGAAACTACTTAAATAAGAAAGCTCCAGACTGGGAAGCAAGTAAAGTGTTCCCACAAGCCGTAGTTATAATTGACTTAAATAATGTTAAATATGTTAATGATAACTATGGACATGAAGAAGGGGATAAATTAATCGTAACTGCAGCATCAACACTTGTTAATACTCAGTTAGAAAATAGTGAAATAATTAGAACAGATGGTAATGAGTTCTTAGTATATTTAGTAGGTTATAGTGAAAGACAAGTAGAAACATATGCTAAAAAACTAGAAAAAGAAATGAAGAGTTTACCACATGACTTTGGAGCAAGTGTTGGTTATAGCATGATTGAAGACGATATTAAGACACTAGATGATGCTATTAATGAAGCAACACTCGAAATGATGACGAAAAAGCAAGGATTAAAGTAGGAGAGAATAATGAAAAAAAGTAGGAAAATGAGAATATTTTTAAGAAAAGTTATTTCAATAATAAAACTACCAGAAATGAGAATTCTTCCTGGTCAACTTGCTTTTTTTCTTGTTATCTCAATTATCCCATTAATCGCTTTAGTAGGTGCTATTGGTAGTGAATTTGGTTTACCTGCTACAAGTATTAAAGAAATATTAGAGTCAGTTGTACCAAGTGATGTTATAAATTACTTAATACCTGCTAATAATGGGGGAGACTTATTTAATTTTAATATGATAGTATTCTTTATCGCTGCCTTTATTCTTGCAAGTAATGGAACATATTCAATAATTAATACATCTAATGAAATATATAAAGTAAAAGATAGTAGTGAACTTAAAAGAAGAGGTAAGGCTATACTTATGACATTGATATTAGTAGTACTATTTCTATTCTTAATATTAGTTCCAGCTTTTGGAGATGTTTTAATAAAGATAATTACTAATTCTATTCATAGTGATAGTCTAACTAGTTTAGTTGAAAATACCTATAGACTTTTAGAACTTCCAATATCATTATTCTTAATATATTATAATTTAAAACTACTATATACAATCGCTCCAGATACTAAGATAAGTAGTAAAAGTACAATACCAGGAGCATTATTTACTACTATTATGTGGTTAATAAGTTCTAAGATATATGCTTTTTATGTAGATTACTTTGCTAACTATAATGTCTTTTATGGAGCGATGTCTAATATTTTAGTATTATTAATCTGGGTTTACATCCTAGCTTACATTTTCACCCTTGGAATGTGTTTTAATGCTACGGGAGTAATACAAGAAACATTAAGACTTAAGAAAAGTGATATAGATGAGGCCATGAAGAAGGAGGACAAGTGATTGTCTTTTCTTTTTTCTCTTGCTATAATAATTAAAAACACGTAAAGGAGATAAATTATGAAAGTAATAGAAACAATCGATAATATAGATTTTATTTATGAAAAGGAAAAAATAATAATGAATAGAAGTTTATGATAAGAATGAAATATTACTTCAAAGGAAACATTAATAAAATTTCTTTATAAAGTTTGATATTTAGAAACAAAAAGTTGAAAGATGGTAATGATAATGAAAAATGAAATTATTAGAGTTGTTCGGAAATTAAATTAAGCAATATAAAAGTTATACAATGCACA
>CAMLTY010000022.1 GCA_946486465.1 uncultured Mycoplasmatota bacterium | reverse complement strand
AGTTATAATAGAGAAGGTAGTATAAATAGTATAACAACAGGAGCGATAACAATGACTTATGAAGAGACAGATAACACTATTTCTTTAACAGGAGCCCTACCAACAACCGATAAGACAGGTATGGTAAGAATGAATCCAGGAGAGTACTTTGATTTTAGTATAAGTAGTGAAATAACAGGAGATGTTAATATCAACTATGAAATAAGTGCAAAAGATATAACAGTATTATCAGGAGATCAAAAGAAGATAGATGGTAAATATATTAAGTTATATCTAACAAAGTTAAATGGGGATTCTGAAGAAGGTTTAATGACACCTGAGACATATAATGAAGAGGCAACTGCTAATGATTATACAGGAAGGCCAGAAGGAGAGATGAGTTTATATACAAGTAGTATGAACTCTAGTGAAAGTAATAACTATAGACTAAGAATGTATGTAACAGATGAATATAATCCACAAGGAGATGGAGGAGGCTTAACATTTAGTGTAAGAATAAATGTATATGGAAAAGCAGGAGATAAATATGTTCCATTAACAACTAGGGAGATATTAGAAGATAATGAAGTGCAAGAAGAGAAAACGCAGATGTTTAACTATGCTAGTAATGGTGGCTATTTTGATATGAGTGGTGGTAGTCAATCTACTAATCCAGAATATGTAACAAATGGATTATATAGTATGGAAGATGAAGATGGAATAAGTTATTATTATAGAGGAAATGTAGATAATAACAATGTTCAGTTTGGACAATATGATAATGATTATTATGTATATAATTATAGTGGTATATATTTCCAAAGTTTAGCATCATGCCAAGAATATAATAGTAGTTGTAGTGAAAGTAATAGAGTAAAACTTGCAAGTGCAGGAGATAAGATGTACTGGAAGATAGTAAGAGTAAATGGAGATGGAAGTTTAAGATTAATATATAACGGGACAAATCCTAATTCTATTTCATCTAATCCAAGTAGCTTAGGAGAAACTTATGCAGTAGGATATACCCCATATAATTTAGAGTTTAATGATCCAAAATATACAGGATATACATATGATAATGGAACGGATTCTTTTATAAAGAAAGAAGTAGATACATGGTATAAAAATACCTTAGGAAGTAGTAGTTATGATAGTAAGGTATTAGGTGGAAGGTTCTGTAGTGATAGTAGTGGATATAAACCAGCAAGTGAGTATGGATTTAGCGGTATGGATGGAATGAATGTTTTTGCAAGTTATGATAGATTGGGGCAATTAGCAACAGGATATACAAAAGAAAATAGTCCAACTTTGAAGTGTCCTGTTACAAGTGAAAGTTATGGGGGAAGTTATAGATTAAAAGCAGGACTAATAACAGCAGATGAATTAGTTTTAGGAGGAGAAAATCCTGGAGTAACAACAGATAGTTATTTAAATCCTGGGGATTCTGAAATGTATTATTGGAGTATGACGCCGGCTGGTTTCGTTAGTGGTCGTGCTCGTGTGTGGGGTGAGTATGGGGCTCTGAGTAACGACGTTGTGGGTCTCAACGGCGCCGTCCGTCCAGTTATCAATGTGACCACTGACAACGGGTTTACGTCTGGAGATGGAAGTACTTCAACTTCTTACGTAATAACAACAGAATAATTCTACGAAGTCTTAACATGGACTTCTTTTTTTCTTTTCTCTATGGTATAATACAGATATGTTTTAGAGGGGATGTGTTAATAATGTTTGTAGATGAAGTAACACTTAAAGTAATCGCTGGAAGTGGTGGAGATGGTTGTACTGCTTTCCGTCGTGAAAAATATATACCTATGGGAGGGCCATATGGAGGTAATGGAGGACATGGTTCTGATATTATCTTTAAAGTAGATGAAGGGCTTCATACTTTACTTGATTTACGTTATCAAAAAGAAATCAAAGGTAAGAAGGGTGAGAATGGTAAAGGTAAGAATCAACATGGTAAGGGGGCAGAACCTTTAGTTGTTAAAGTACCTCAAGGAACTGTTGTAACAGACTTAGATACAGGCCTTATTCTTGCCGATTTAAAAGGTAAAAATGATTCGGCAATAATCTGTAAAGGTGGTAGAGGAGGACGTGGTAATACGGCCTTTAAAACGCAAACAAATACCGCTCCAAACTTCTCTGAAAATGGGGAACCAGGAGAAGAGAGAACTATTAAAGTAGAACTTAAACTCCTTGCCGATGTTGGTCTTGTTGGCCTTCCTAGTGTTGGTAAAAGTACTATTATTTCTAAAGTAAGTAAAGCGAAACCTAAGATAGCAGAATATCACTTTACAACATTAAAGCCTAATCTTGGAGTAGTACGTGCCTCTAATGGTAAAACTTTTGTAATGGCTGACCTTCCTGGACTAATAGAAGGAGCTAGCAAAGGAGAAGGTCTAGGTGATAGATTCTTAAGGCATATAGAACGTACTAGAGTAATATTACACGTTATTGATATGGCTGGTACTGAAGGAAGAGATCCTTATGAAGATTATATTTTAATAAATAAAGAACTTGAAGACTTTAATAAAAAACTACTTACTAAACCTATGGTAATTATCGCTAATAAAATGGATATTGAAGGTAGTAGGGATAATCTTGCTAAATTTAAAGAAAAAGTAAAAGATAAGAAAATCTTTGAGATAAGTGCTATTACAAGCGATGGGCTTAGTGAAGTTGTAGATTACTTAAGTGATTTGTTAGATACTATAAAGTGCGAAAACTTATATGATGATGATGCTTTTGAGTCTCATGTCTTATATAAATTTAAGGAAGAGAAACCTTTTACTATTGAAAAAGAAGGGGACGACTTTGTAATTAAAGGAGAAAAAGTAGAAAAACTATTTAAAATGACTAAATTTACTGATGAAGGTATTAAAAGGTTTAGTAATAAACTAAGAAAAATGGGTATTGATGAAGAACTAGAAAAAATGGGTGCCGTTGATGGGGATATGGTTAGAATATTAGATTTTTACTTTGAGTATCGTAAATAATGAAAGACTTAGATAGATTATTAAACCCTGAAAGGAGATTTTTAGAGTATCAAGATTATCTAATAGATCTAATCGCTAGTTCCTATCATAAAAGCTTTAAAGACTTAATCGCTACTAGAATTAAAGATGCAATTTATTTCTTTGATTCAACTCCTGATGTTACTTATGAAACAATAAAAAAGTTAGATAGTAGTTTAGATAATTTAAAATATTATAAATCATTAATGGATGACTATATGAGTAAGGGAGAAAAGTTACAAGATGAAATAGATGATTATACTCTTAGATATTTAAAAGAACTGTTAAATATTAGTGATGATGTATTTGATAAAAATAAAGAAGTTATTCTAGGACTTAGATTTGATGCTTTTGATAAAAGATATAAAAAATATTTAACTTATGATAATGAGGAAAAAGACTTACTTTTAGAATTACAACAAGATTATATAGATACTTGCAAAATGATAGGAATTATTCCTTTATTAGATGAAGAAAAACTAGATGATTGTATACAATTTCTAAATAGACAAGAAAAAGTATTAGAACATAATGTTATTAAAAATACTATCTTTGGTAAAAATATTTTAGATAGATTAGATAATATAAAAGACGTAGCTTTCTATAAAAAAGTAATAATTGCAAGAGAATTAATTTACTTTGAAGATGATTTTGATTATGATGTAAATGCAATTACAACATTTTATAAGATATCTGAAAATTATTCTAAGACTTATATTTCATTTCCTCTTTTAAAAAAATATCTTAATAAAGATCTTGATATAATTCTTTTACATGAATTAGTTCATGTAAGTGAAATAAGTAATAAAATGTGTAGTATTGTAATAAGTGAAGATTATCGTGTCTTTAATGAATTTAGAACACAGGAAAAAGCAAGAAGTTTATTTGAAAGATTAAGAAAAGATAATGTTTATATCTTTGATCAAGATGGTAATGATGATACTTTATATAAGAGTGCCTATGATTTTTATCTTCCTTTAGTAAATCCTTTATTAGGTACTTATAGAGAACTTTTTGACTCTTCTGCTATCAATAATAGTCTTTCTCTTATTAATGATAGTTTAGGAAAAGATAATTTTATAAATTATTGTATTTTCTTAACTAGTTTATATGAGAATGATTTTAATATTCATGGCCATTCTTTTGATGAAGATACTATAAGTAAAAATAATGATTTTATTAATAAAATGAAAACATATTCAAAATAAAAAAATGTATCTTAATGAACAAGATACATTTAGACTATCATTTACTTAGGAATACTTAGTAACGAATGATGTAAATTAATTTGTACTTACTTTTGAGTAAGAAAGATTTCTTAATAGTTATCTTATTAATAATTATTATTCTTTTAATTATTTATAGATAGTAAAATTCTCTATTAATTAGTATATTCAACCTGTTTTTTGGGGTAACATCCAAACGAAAACTAAGTACTCCTCATGTAAAGAAAATTTACATATTCATATTAGCATAAAGATTTGATTGTTTCAATATTTTTAATAGAAAATTCATAAAAAAATGTATCTTGTTCGCTTGTATTGAAGATACATTTGTGTTATTATTTACCTAGGAATACTTAGTTGTTTAGGTACTATCCCCCTAACTTATATTTTTATAATGTGAAAGGGGACTTGATAATATGAGAAAACTTGAAAAATTTCTATGTTATATCATATTTCCACTTATTTTCATAATAATCGTTTTATTATTTATGTTAATAAAAATAGTACCTACTCCTTAGAGTGGTACTATAATCCACAAAAATTGGGATAGTACCTAACTGCTCAAAAGCTAGGTATTCCTCTTTTTTATAATATGTAAATTCTCTTTACATATTCATATTACCATAAACAATTTATTTTTTCAAGAGGGATGATGCTATGACTTTAAATATAGATAATGAAACTTATAATTTAGAGATAGTTAAGAAAAGTACTACTAAAAATATATATATTAGAGTTAAAGAAGATTTAACTATCTATGTTACTTGTAATACTTTAACTTCTAATAAAAAGATAATGAGTGTAATAGATGAGAATTATGATTCTATTAGAAAAATGATTAAGAAAGTTAAAGAAAGGCTAAAATATAATAGTGAATTTTACTATTTAGGTAAAAAATATGATATTATATATACAGAGAACTGTGATATTAAATTAGGTAATAATAAAGTTTTTATTAGAAAAGACTTTGATTTAGATAAATGGAAGAAGAAACAAGCTTTAGGTATTTTTAGTGAACATCTAGAAATGTGTTATAATAACTTTACAAGAAGTATTCCTCATCCTAAACTTAGACTTAGAAAGATGACTACTAGATGGGGAGTATGTAATGTTAAGACTCATGTTATAACTCTTAATACAGAATTAATTACTAAAGATATAGGATGTCTTGATTATGTTATTTATCATGAGTTAAGTCACTTAATAGAAGCGAATCACTCTAAGAAGTTTTGGGCTATTGTAGAAGAGAATTGTCCTGATTATAAGAAGTGGAGAAAATTAACTAATAAATATGGAGAAGAGGAGTAGTATGGTTATAACTAGTTTAGATAATGAGAAAGTTAAGTACTATTATAAATTAGGAAAGAAGAAGTATCGTGACCTTAATAATGAGTTTATGGTAGAAGGAGAACACCTTGTTTTAGAAGCTTATAAAGCTGGTGTCCTAAAAGAAGTCTTATTAGAAGAAGGAGAGGTTTTACCAATAGATGTAGAACAGGTAGAAGTAAGTAGAGAAGTTTTAAAGAAAATAAGTACTTTAAATTCTCCTCCTAAGATGATAGGACTATGTGAAAAGATAATGGATACTACTATTGGTAAGAGAATTCTAATATTAGATGAGATTCAAGATCCTGGTAATATGGGTACTATTATTAGAAGTGCCGTAGCTTTTAATATAGATACTATTGTAATAGGAGATGGCTCAGTAGATGTATATTCTCCTAAAGTAGTAAGAGCGACACAAGGGATGATATTTCATGTTCCGATAGTCTTTTATTCTATTGATAAATTAATTCCTATACTAAAGAAATTAAAAATACCAGTATTCTCTACTTATGTTAAGTATGGGGAAGAAGTTAAGAATTTATCTCATGATGAAAAAGAAGTCTTTGCCCTTATTATTGGTAATGAAGGTAATGGGGTTAATCCTAAGTATTTAGAGATGAGTGATAAGTTTATTTATATCCCAATGAATGAAGTTGTAGAAAGCCTTAATGTTGGGGTTGCAACTAGTATAATACTTTATGAAATGGATGAAGCGGATGACTAAATTATATATAGGTAAAATAGTTAATACTCATGGTATTAAAGGAGAGCTTAGGATTAAAGATAACTTAACTACTAAACAAAAAGAGGAAATATTTAAAATAGGAAGTAATTTAATTATAGATGATAAAGCTTATAAGATAACTAGTTATAGAGTTCATAAAGACTATGATATGGTTATCTTTGATGGTTTTAATAATATAAATGAAGTATTGTTCTTAAAAGGTAAGAACGTATATAAATCTAAAGATGAAATTAATCTTAATAATGGGGATATCTTAGATAGTGAACTTATTACTTATAAAGTTAAAACTACTGATGAAAAAGAAGGCAGTATTCTTGATGTAGAAGAGACTGGTAATAATTATAAGATACTTAGATTATTAATAGATAACAATGAAGTATTAGTGCCATATCATAAAGATTTTGTGAAAATAGATAGTAATAAAAAAGAAGTTATAGTTAAACTTCTATAGGAGGAAGTTATGAAAATAGATGTATTAACCTTGTTTCCAGATATGTTTAATAGTGTATTTGATGAGTCTATTATTAAAAGAGCTTTAAATAATAAATTAGTAGAGATTAATGTTTATAATATTAGGGATTATAGTAAAGACCCTCATAAAAAGGTAGATGATACTCCTTATGGGGGAGGTGCAGGAATGGTTTTAATGTGTCAACCTATATTTGATGCTGTTAAAGATTTAAGAGGTGATAATTCTAAAGTAATATTATTAACTCCTAGTGGTAAGTTATATAAACAGTCTATGGCTTTAGATTTGTCTTTAGAAAAACACCTTATTATTATCTGTGGTCATTATGAAGGTTTTGATGAGAGAATTAAGACTATTTGTGATTTAGAACTATCTATTGGGGACTATATCTTAACAGGAGGAGAGATACCTGCTATGGTCTTGATAGATTCTATTACAAGACTAATAGATGGTGTTATAAGAAAAGAAAGTTATCTTAATGAATCATTTACTGATAATCTGTTAGACTATCCAACTTATACTAAACCAAGAGAATATGCTGGACTAGAAGTTCCTGATGTCTTAGTTAATGGAGATCATGCTAAGATAGATAAATGGAGAAGAGAACAACAAATAGAGATTACAAAGAAGAATAGACCTGACTTATTAAAAGGAGATGATTCTAGTGAATAATTATTTAGTTATAGAAAAGAGTTTTACTTATAATGGAGATTTAACTTTAGGAAAAGAATTAACTATTAAGTCTCATGATAATAAAGTATCTATATATAGTTTAGATATTCAAAAAGTCTTTATTAGTAATAAAGTATATAAAAAATATTTAAAACTTTTAAAACTAGTAAACTTTTATCTAAATAGTGATGATGATACAGGTACTGCTTATCATGAGGCCTTAAATGAAATAGAAAAGTTTAGACAATTAGTTAAAAATAAATATAGGGCTTATCTTTTAGATAAAACTTTAAAAGAAATGTCTTTAGAGTTACAAAAAAAGGTAATGGATGCTAAAAAGAGATTAATCTTTATAGAAGCGAAAAGTTATGACTATACTATTGAAAATAGACGTAGTAAATAGTTCTTTACTTATAAACTTTTTTATGGTATCATAGTCTAGTCATTAAAGGGGGAGATTAAATGATATTAATACCAGAACAAGTAAAAGCTTTAAGAGATAAAATTAATGAGTTGCAAGCTGAAATAGAAAATGCTACTATTTATTTTGATGAAGTAACATCTCGTGATGAAATAAGAAATAAGAAAGAACAGATAAAATATTTAAGTAGTATACTTGAAGAAAGTGAACTTGTTAAAAGAGCGGATGATACTATTATAGATTATGGTACTAAATTTAAGATTAAATTTGATGATGAAAATATAGAAGAAATATATACTTTGGCAGAGAATGAAATAGGTCTTATGAGTAATTTAGTTAATAAAAATAATGGCTATGTTAGTTCTAGCTGTTCCCTTGGCGATAGTGTAAAAGGGAAAAAGAAAGGAGATATATTTCAATATTCTGTTAAATTAAAAGGTATGAAAGATACTTTAACGATTACTGGAAAAATTTTGAAAATATATAGAAAGACAAAAAATGATATAGATTTTATTGTTTCTAGGCCTATGTCAGAAAGATTTGCAACTAGAAAGATAGTGAAAGAAAATGTTAATTATAAAGAAAATGAAATTACTTTAAGTCAGTATAATTTATTAAAAGAAGAAAAGAAACGTTTAGTTAATGCTTTATCAAAGCTTGAGAAATATGAAAAAAGAATAATGCCTGGTTCTATTATTAAATTGATAGATGGAGAAGATACAATCAAAGAATTTAGGATTGTAGATGAGGACGCTGTTGATCCTAAAACTGAAATAAAAGCTAGTAGTAAACTTGCCAGTAGGTTATATACTAAAAATATGGGCGATAGAATTGAAGAGATTTATACATATATTGAAGATGGCAAAACTAAAAAGGCTCGATATTTTGGTACTATTATAGAGATAGATAATAGTAATGTTACTAAAATTTCTAGTGCTAATTATAATATTTATGGTATTAGAACTAGATTGGATAAGCTTAATAGATTGTTAAATAAAGTTAGAATTATAACTTTAGAATCAAATGATGTAGTTAATGTTGGTAGTAAAGTTAGTATTATGACTTTTGAAGATGAAGAAATTCAAAATATAAGAGTTGAAGTAATAAATAAGGCTCTATCTAGTGAAGATACTCATAGTTATATAGAAGTTACCAGTGCAATTGGTGCTGCTATTATAGGGTTAAAAGATAATGAACGATTTGAATATTATGATAAGAATGGATTGTTGCATGAAGGAATTGTTTATGATATAAATAATAATTTAAATGAAGCTATTGCTAAAGATCCACTTACATATCAAAAAAGAAGAAGAGGTTAGGCTTCTTTTTCTATAGGAGGAATTATGAAAATAGAATATAATTTAATTAAAACTGAAAAAAATACTAAAGCAAGACTTGGTACTATTAAAACTAATTATGGTACTGTAGAAACTCCTATGTTTATGCCTGTAGGGACTAAAGCAACTGTTAAAGGATTAAGTCCTGAAGAAGTTAAAGAGACAGGAGCAGGTATTATACTTGCTAATACTTATCATTTATGGTTAAGGCCAGGAGAAGATATAGTTAATAAAGCTGGTGGACTTCATAAATTTATGAATTATGATGGACCAATACTAACTGATAGTGGTGGCTTTCAAGTCTTTTCTCTTGCCAAAAACAAAAAGAAAGACATTACTGAAGAAGGGGTTCACTTTAAAAGCCATATCGATGGTAAAGAATTATTTTTAACTCCTGAAAAATCAATTGAAATTCAAAACAAATTAGATAGTGACATTGCAATGAGTTTTGATGAATGTCCTCCCGCTAGTGCAGATTATAATTATTTAAAAAATAGTGTAGAACGTACTATTAGATGGGCAAAAAGAGGTAAAGCTGTCCATAATAATCCTAGACAAGCTTTGTTTGGAATAGTCCAAGGTGGTGCTCATGAAGACTTAAGAAAATTTTCTGCAACAGAGACAGTTAAATTAGACTTTGATGGTTATAGTATTGGTGGAGTCGCTAATGATGGTGAATCTAAAGAAGATATGTATAAAGCGATAGATTATTCTATTCCTTACTTACCAGAAGATAAAGTAAGATATTTAATGGGAGTAGGAGAGCCTATTGATATAATAGAAGGAGTAATTAGAGGGGTAGATATATTTGATTGTGTCTTACCTACTAGAATTGCAAGACATGGGCAAGCTTTTACAAGATGCGGTAAAATTAATTTAAATAATGCTAAATATAAAGAAGATTTTACACCTATAGAAGAAAACTGTGACTGTTATACATGTAAACACTATACTAAAGCTTATATTAGACATTTACTTAATACAGGAGAAATGCTAGGAGGAAGACTTTTATCAATTCATAATATTAGATTTTTAATTAGATTAACAGAAGAGTTAAGAGAAGCGATTAAAGAAGATAGAATCTTAGAATATAAGGAAGAATTCTTAAAGAATTATAAATAAGCTTTAGGTGATACTATGATTGATAAAATAGATGCAGTTTATATTCATATTCCTTTTTGTAATTATATTTGTGCTTATTGTGATTTTTGTAAGGTGTTTTATAATAAAGAATATGTTAATAAATATTTAGAGGCTCTAGATAAAGAGATAAAAGCTAAATATAGAGGAGAAATTATTACTTCTTTATATATAGGAGGAGGTACCCCTAGTAGTTTAAGTCTTAATGAATTAGAGAAGTTATTTAGTATTTTAAAGATGTTTAAGTTAAGTAAAGACTGTGAGATTACTATAGAAGCTAATCCTGATAGTTTAACATTGGATAAGATTAAATTATTGAAAAGCTATGGTGTTAATAGAGTTAGTCTTGGAGTTGAAACTATAAATAGTAAATTACAGGATGTGCTTGAAAGAACAACTAGTAAAGATAGTGTTATTACTTGTATAAATAACTTAAAAAAAGAGGGTATTACTAATATAAATGTAGATTTAATTTATGCTATAAAAGGAGAGACTTTAAATGATTTAAAAGAAGATTTAAACTTTTTACTATCATTAGATGTTACTCATATATCAACATACTCTTTAATTATAGAAGATAATACTAAATTAAAAATAAATGGTGTTAATAATATAGATAAATCTTTAGATAGAAAAATGTATGATATGATATCTTCTATACTTAAAGATAACTCTTATATTCATTATGAAATATCTAACTTTTCTAAAGAAGGGTACTCTTCAAAACATAATTTAAAATATTGGCATAATTTAGAATATTATGGCTTTGGAGTAGGAGCTAGCGGTTATATAGATAATATTAGATATACTAATACTAGAAGTATTACTAACTATATTAATGGTAAAACTATTATAGATAAAGAGATATTAACTATTAAAGATAAAATGTTTTATGAAGTTATGTTAAATCTAAGAACTAATATAGGAATAGATAAAGAGGTATTTAAAGATAAATATAAAATTAATATAGATGATATATTTAATTATAAAGAATTAGTTAACAGTAATATTTTAGAAGAAGATAATAGATATTTAAGAATATATGAAGATTATTTTTATGTTTTAGATGAAATAATATTAAAATTCTAAGATACTTTACAAACAAATGTTTCTTTTGATATAATGGACTAGAAAGAGGTAATTATGAATAAAAAAGAGATATTTTATGATGAAATTAATTATATAAAAGATGAATCTTTAAGAAAAAGTCTTGGTGAGTTAATAGAATTATTACCAGATTATTTCTTTAAAGAACCCGCTGCATCTACTGGTAAGTATCATCCTAGTTATGCTCAAGGAGAAGGAGGATTACTTCGTCATACAAAAGCAGCAGTTAGAATAGGTTATGAATTATTGCAAGACTTGTCTATTGGTAAAAAGTATACATCAAGAGAAAAAGATTTAATGCTTATGGCACTTCTTTTGCATGATGGTTTTAAAAAAGGTCTTGTAGAGGAGAGATATACTCGTTTTGATCATCCTTTAATCGCTAGTAAAGTTATTCTTGATAATGCTAGTAAAGTAGGATTAAGTAGTGAAGATGCTAAGTTTATAAGTGATGCTATTAAAACACATATGGGAGATTATACTACTGATTATAACGGTAATGAAGTCTTAGATAAACCTCATACTAAATATCAAAATTTTGTCCATATGTGTGATTATTTAGCAAGCCGTAAATGCTTGTTAGTACCATTTGACGAACATAATAATATAAATATATAGGAGGGTGCATTATGGGCAAGATTATTGTTATTGAAGGAATAGAAGGTAGTGGAAAAGAGACGCAAAGCAAATTATTAGTAGAGTCTTTAAATAAAATGGGGATAAAATCAATAGAATTTTCTTTTCCTATGTATGATACTCCAACAGGAAGAATCTTTAAAGATTGCCTTTTAAATAACAATAACTACTTTAATGAAGGAATCGATTCCTTAGATCCCGAACTTGTTTGTTTATATACCGCTGCAGATAGAAAGTATAATATAAATAAAATTAAAGAATATCTTGATAATGATTATATCGTTGTTATTAACCGTTATACTAGTTCTAATATGGCTACTCAAGGTAGTAAATATAGTGATAGTGATGAGAGATTTTATATGTATCAGTGGATAGATAAACTAGAGTACTGGCTTTTAAAATTACCTAAGCCAGATTATACAATTTTACTTAATATGCCTTATAAATATAGTAATCAATTATCTTTTGATTTAACTAAAGAAGATTCTAAGCAAAATAGAGTTTTAGAAGCTTATTTAGAACTTGCTGGCCTTTATAACTGGGATATAATAGATTGTATTGATGAAAATAAAGAGAAAACAATTGATGAAATACATAAAGAAATAATAGAACTTTTAAAAAATAAAGGTATAATTTAAAAAGAGTTGGAGATGTTATTAGTAGGTGATAATTATGGATTATTTACTAATACTTTTAAAAACTCTTTTCTTTTATTTTGCAATAGTTATATTTTACCGCTTTATGGGTAAAAGAGAAGTGGGTGAATTAGGAATAATAGACTTAATAGTCTCAGTTTTAATTGCAGAACTTGCAGCGATTAGTATTGAAAGATATGATAGTAGTGTATTTTTAATGCTCTTACCAATAGGAGTCTTAGTAATATTACAAATCGTACTTGCTAAAATCTCTTTAAAAAGTGATAAGGTTAGAAGTATGTTAGATGGAGATGCATCTGTTATTATAGATAATGGTAAAGTTAATTTTAAAGAGATGATTAAACAACGCTATAACTTAGAAGATTTACTTACTCAGTTACGTGCTAGAAATGTTAAAAGTATTGAAGAAGTAGAGTATGCAATTTTAGAGACTAGTGGTAAACTTTCTGTTTTTACTAAAGATGCTAATAATAGTGGACCATATCCTCTTCCTTTAATCCTTGATGGTAAAATACAGAAGATGACACTTAAGAAAATAAGAAGAAAAGAGAAATGGCTTAATGAGTTGCTTGCTAGTAAAAAAGTAAAGCTTGATGATGTGTTTTATGCTTTTTATAAAGATAATCAGTTATTTATTATAAAAAATAGTGATTGCATCTCTTAATTAGACAATAAATTTATAGTTTTAATAATATGATAAGTGTATGAAAAGAGAATATTATTTAATACTTATCATTTTTTTATTAGTTGTAATTTATATCTTCATACCTAAAGATACTTTAAAAAAGGAAGATAAATCTAAGATAGAGGAAGAGAAGCGAGCTGTGTTTATTTCTTATATTGAACTTGGTAATAATTTAAGAGGTAAAAGTAGTGAAGAGATGAAACGTACTATAAATGATATGCTTGATAATGCTAAGAATTTTGGTTTTAATATGATAATACTTCAAGTAAGGATTTTTAGTGATGCTATATATAAATCATCTATTTATCCTAGTAGTAGAAGTGTTGTTAATACTGAAGGAGATGATTTACCTTTTGATATTTTAGATTACTTTGTAAAGAAAGCTCATAATAAAAATTTAGAATTACATGCTTGGATTAATCCATATAGAATTAGTAATGATACAGATATTAGTGTAATCAGTAAAGATAATCCTGCTTATAGTATGTTAAACTCTACTAATATAGAAGTTACGGATAATGGGATCTACTATAATCCTGCTAGTAATAAAGTAGAAACATTAATTCTTGAGGGTATAGAAGAGATAATTAAAAACTATGATGTTGATGGAATACATTTTGATGATTATTTCTATCCTAAGAGTGATGATATAGATAAAAGGGAGTATGAAAAGTCCTTAAAAGATAATAATTTAACTTTACAGCAATTTAGATTAAATACTATTAGTTCTTTAATTAAAAAAACTTATAAACTTATAAAATCTTATGATAAGTCACTTCTTTTTGGTATCTCTCCTGATGGTAATATAGATAATAATTATAATAGTAATTATGTTGATACAAGGCTTTTTTGTACTGAAAAAGGGTATCTAGATTATATAATGCCTCAGGTCTATTATGGCTTTTTTAATAGTACTAAACCTTTTGAAGATACTGTTAAGTCTTGGAATAATTTAATAACTAATAATATAGAATTAATTCCTGCTCTTGCTTTTTATAAGACTGGTAATGTAGATAATTATGCTAAAGATGGTTCTAATGAATGGATAGAATATAATAATATAATAGCTAGAGAAGTAATGCTTAGTCGTGAACTATCTAATTATAGTGGTTTTGCTATCTTTCGTTATGATTCACTTTTTGGTAATAACTTGACAGAAACTTCATTTTTAGAAAGAGAAAATTTAAAAAATATTTTATCTTGATAAAAAAAATGCTATAATATAGTAAAAGATAGGAAAGTGATGCGATGGATAGAAAAGGTTTTACAATAATAGAATTATTAGCGACTATTTTAATATTGGCACTTATTATGTTAATTGCAGTTCCTAATGTTATGAGTATAATTGACAGAAATAAACAGGATACGTATGTATCTGATGCTAAGAAAATGATAACTTTAGCAGAATATGAAATTAGAAGCAATACTAGCATTGAGTTACCAACAGATGGCAATTGTATAGTTATATTATTAAGAACATTAGATACATCTGAATTTACAGAAGCTCCAGAAGGCGGTGATTATGATTTAGATAAATCATATGTAGTAGTTGCTAGATCAGGAAACTCTTATGAATATTTTTCTACAATTGTTGAAAATTATGACGGAAATACAAGAGGAATACCTCTGACTGCAAGAAGTGATTTAAATAAAGAAAATGCCAGAAATAAAGTTACAACTGGAAGTGATTTAGATATTGAAATTCCTGCAGTAGGAGGAGTGTTAAGTGGATATTCTATTACAAATATTTATTGACAGTTAAATAAATATTTGCTATGATGTAAAAGTAAGATATGGAGGTTATAGAAATGAAAAAAAGAATGAACAAGAAAGGATTTACTTTAATCGAATTGCTTGCAGTTATAATTATTTTAGCAATATTGATGACTCTTGCAATTACAGCTATGTCAGGTTATATTAGAGGAGCAAGACGTGATACTTTTGTTACTACTGCTCAACAATATGCTAATGCTGTAAGACTTAGCTTTGTAAATGGAGATTATGCTGCTGATTTAATGCCAAGTTATGGACATTGTTTAGCAGTATCTACTAACACAGTAGCACTTGAAAGTGGTTCTCATGATAGTCCATTCAATTCTGCATATTCAGATGAAAGCTTTGTAATTATTTATAACAGCTCTACTGCTGGTGCAGATAGTTATCAATATTTTGTTCAAATGACTGATGATGCAAGTAATGGTTTTGGTGTTCTAGATGAAAATGGCCTTGATGGAGATTTGGTTAAAGAAAAAGCAGTTACAAGTGAAGGTAATTATCAAACAATAAGTAGTAAAACAACTGGAGATACTATCAATTTATATAGAGCAACAAGTAATACTGCTTATGAAGCTTATACACCAACTTCATGTACTATATCTGGTATAGTAAAATAAGTATTAGTTATTAAAAATAAAAGGACATGAAAAATGTTCTTTTTCTATTGTCAAATTTTAAATTTTATATATAATAAATATTAGGTTTTTTAGGGAGGAATATAAATGGCGAAGTTACCTATTTTGATTATTAATAATGCAATAATTTTTCCAGGAATGGAGTATCGTGGTGAGACAGTAGATTTTTATGAACAAGGAATAGTTGATGCTGTCGATAAGACTGATAATAAAGAATTAGTCATTATCCACTCTATCGATAATATCAGTACTGATGATGTTACAGAATTTCCTAAAATAGGTCTTTTAGCAACCCTAACTTTAAAACTTAATATTCCAAATTCAAAAATGCGTTACATCTTTATAGGTTTAAAAAGAATAGAGATAAGTTCTTACGAAGAAGAAAATGGTGTTTATTATGCTAATTATAAAGAAATAGAAAATACTACTAATAATTCTTTAGAAGAAGATAAATTCTTAAATATGTTATATCGTAATTATGAGAGATATGTTAGAGAAATATCTAGTGTTAGTAATGCAATGTTAGGTGAGATATCATCAATTAAAAGCTTAGATAAATTAACAGACTTTATAGTATCTTTTCTTAATCTTTCTCCTGATACTAAGAAAATTTATTTGTATGAGTTAGATCCTATTAAAAGAGCGATTAATTTAGTTAGTCAGTTAAAAGAAGAGATAAATCTAGCTAAACTTGAAAAAGAAATAGAAGCGAAAGTTCATAAAAGAATAGATGAAGATCAAAGAAAATACTACTTATCTGAGAAATTAAAAATAATATCTAATGAACTTGGTACTGTTAGTAGTAAGAATATGGTTATAGATAATTATAATAAGAAGTTAAAGAAACTTAAGTGTTCTAATAAAGTAAGAAATAAGATTAAAGAAGAGATAGAACATTATAAGTCTATAAATGAAAATGTTCCTGAAGCTTCTATATTAAGAGAATATCTTGATTTAATGTTGAGTCTTCCATGGGACTATAAAACAAAAGATGTTACAGATATTAAAGAAATAGAAAATACTTTAAATAATAGTCATTATGGTCTTACTAAAGTAAAGGAGAGAATTGTTGAGTACATTGCTGTTAAACAGAATTCTCCTAAAGAAAAGAGTCCTATTCTTTGTTTAATAGGACCACCTGGTGTAGGTAAGACTTCTCTTGCTAAAACTATTGCAAAAGCTCTTAATAGACGTCTTGTTAGTGTTTCTGTTGGGGGAGTTAATGATGAAGCAGAGATAGTGGGACATAGAAGGACTTATGTAGGGGCTCTACCTGGTAGAATAATTAGTGGGATAAGAAAGTGCGGTAGTTCTAACCCTGTCTTTATAATAGATGAGATAGATAAGATGACTAAGAATTACAGAGGAGATCCTGCTAGTAGCCTTTTAGAAGTCTTAGATAAAGAACAAAATAGTACTTTTTATGATCATTATCTAGAAGAAGAGTATGACTTATCAAGTGTTTTATTTATCGCTACTGCCAATTATGAAGATCAAATATCACCTGAACTTAGGGATAGATTAGAGATTATTTATTTAGACTCTTATACTGAGTATGAAAAGTTATCTATCGCTAAAAACTATTTAATACCTAAAGCTTTAGATGAACATGGACTTACCTCTTTACAAGTTAATTTTAGTGATAAAGCCATACTTGATATTATTAATTATTATACCAAAGAAGCAGGGGTTAGGAATTTAGAAAGACTAATATCTAAGATACTTAGAAAGATAGTTAAGCAAGTATTGACTCTTAATGAGCCTGTCTTTTATGAAGTTACTAGTAAAGACTTAGAGAAGTACTTAGATAGGAAAATATATACTAATAGAGAAAATAAAGAGACTAAATTAAAAGGCGTAGTTAATGGTCTAGCTTATACCCCTTATGGGGGAGATATCTTACCTATAGAAGTAAATCATTATAAAGGAAGTTCTAACTTAGTTTTAACAGGGTCTTTAGGTGATGTTATGCAAGAGTCTGCTAAAATTGCTTTAAGTTATATCAAAGCCAATGCTAAGAAGTTTAATTTGCCTAAAAGTATCTTTGATGATGATATTCATATTCATGTTCCTGAAGGTGCTATACCTAAAGAAGGACCAAGTGCTGGTATCGCTCTTACAACCGCTTTAATTAGTGCTTTTACAAACATTAAAATATCTACACATATCGCTATGACAGGAGAAATAACTCTTCAAGGAGATATTATAGAAATAGGAGGAGTTAAAGAAAAAGTATTAGGAGCCTATAGAGAAGGAGTAAAGACTATTTATTTACCTTTAAAAAATAAAGCCGATGTTAAAGATGTACCTAAAGAGATAAGAGAAAAGCTAGAGTTTATTTATGTTTCTAATTATAAAGAGTTATATAAAAAGTTATTTGTTAGTGAGGAAGTATGCAGTTAAGAGATTTATCTATAGAAAATAGACGCTATGCTTTAAATATAAAAGCCGATATGACTGATGATGAGAGATTAGATGTTCTTAAAACAAATGATTATAATTCTACTATGAAAGGAATACATGCTCTACTTGTTAGTGAACCTAGTTTTTTCCTTGTCAACGAAGACTTTTTAGATACTGCATTAGAAGTATCTACTATCTATAATGATATATATGCTAAAGATAGATTAAGTAAGTTAAAAGAACTAGATGAAAGGGAAATGGAGAAAAGAGCAAGGGCATATATAGAAAGTGAATATTTGAAAAGAGACTTTATCTTTACTTATGAAGATTATTTAGAACTATTAGAATTAGATGATTTACTATTAAGAGAGACTAACTATCACTATCTTTTAGGGAATCCTTATATTCTTCATTCTATAAGTTACATAAAGAAAGAGTTTAGTGATTATTATAGTGTTAATAGGAAAGCAGATAATTATTTACTAACAATATTAAATATCTTAGAGAAAAGAAATTATTATGATACTGAAGAAGTTTCTTCTATTTTAAGATTATTTCCTGATAGAAAAGATGAAAAGATTATTACTTTTGCTAAACACATTTAGTAATGATCTTTTTTATTGTATCATTTAATGTCTCATTTATTGTATCATTTAATGTCTCATTTATTGTGTCAATTATATTATTTTTTATGTTTTTTCTATAAAAATAGTATATAATAATTATATATGAGAGGAGTGATAAAGTTGATGTTTAAGGAAGATTCTAGAACAGAATTAAAAGAGGTAGTTACAGATAAATTAGAAGAAGAAGTAATTGCATTTTTAAATAAAAACGGAGGGAATATTTATATAGGAATAAGTGATAGTGGTAAAGTTATAGGTATAAATGCAAATATTGATTCACTTCAAAATATAATATATCACCAACTACAATAGGTTTATTTGATATAGATGTAGAGATTTTTGATAATAAAGAAGTGATTAATATCACTGTTGCAAATGGTAACGAAAAACCATATTATTTAAAAAGTAAAGGCATGACTTATGAGGGATGTTTTATTAGAATAGGTAGTTCAGTTGAACATATGCATCAAAATGAGATAGATGATATGTTGTCTGTTAAACTTAAACCATCTTTAAAAAAAATAGTTTCGCCTAAACAAAAACTTACTTTTTCACAACTTAAAATTTATTATGAGGAAATGGGATATCCTATTAATAACAATTTTTTAGAACAACTTAACTTAAAAACAGAAGATGGAAAATTTAATTATTTAGCATATCTATTAGCAGATAATAATGAAATATCTATAAAAGTGGCAACATATTCTACTACAGATTCATATGATTTGATAGAAAGTGAAGAATATGGTTATTGTTGTCTTATAAAAAGTGCTAAAAATATTATTAATAAGTTCAACCAAGTTAATAAAACATTTACTAAAATAACATATGAAGATCGTAAAGAGGTCAAATTGTTTGATTCTATTGCGGTAAAAGAAGCGATTACTAATGCTTTAGTCCATAATGCTTGGGAAAGAGAATATCCTCCAAAGTTTGAAATTTTTAGTGATCATATTTCTATTTCTTCAACAGGAGGCTTGCCAAGAAATTTTACAGAAGAGGATTTTCTTAATGGCTTTTCTGCACCTAGATATCCGGAACTTATGAGGGTGTTTAAAGATTTAGATTTAGTGGAGCAGTTAGGTACAGGTATTATTAGGATATTAAAAGCATATGATAAAAGTGTTTACCAATTCTATCCAAATTTTATTAGAGTTAATTTTAATTTTGATTATCCAGAAAGGGAAATTAATAAGTTAAGTATGTTTAACGATAAAAATATGCCTAATATTCAAATTAAGATCATAAATTTAATGAAGCAAGATAGGAATATTACTCAAGATAATCTTGCTAAAAATATAGGTGTTAGTCGTTCAACTATTGCTAGACAGATTAAGCTATTAATAGAAGAAAACAAAATTAAAAGAAGTGGTTCAAAAAAGAATGGTTATTGGGAAATTATATAAGATTATTACTTTTGCAAAGAAGATATAGTAATAATCTTTTTCTATTATCATATATTAGAACTAAGGAAAGGAGATAATGTATGAAACAAATAGTAACTTTAGAAAAAGAGATAGCTTTTAAAACGATGGTAGGAGAAATTAGTAGTATCTCGTTAGAACCTGATCTTGCTTTCATCAATGATAGTGAAATTGAAGGTAACTTAATAATTAGTGGTACTTATAAAATGACTGAAGCTAGTACAATAGAAGAAGAATTTAGTTATAAAGTTCCTGTAGAAATTATGCTTACTACGGCTTTAGAAGAAGAGACAAGAAAAGTAGATATTAATAACTTTACTTATGCGATTGTTAATGAAGAAGCTTTAAGTATTACAGTAGAACTTTTAATAGAAGGCTTAGAGAAAATAGAAGTAGAAGAGGAAGAAGTAGAAAAAGTTATAGAACATAAAGAAGAAGTGAGTGACAGTGTAAGAGAGATTAAAGATAAAACTATAATAGAAAATGGGGCTGTAGAAGATAATACTAAAGAAGAAATAGAAGTATTAACTACTGATGAAGAGAAAGACGAACCTGTAGGTTTGGAAGAAAAATTACCTAGCTTAGAAGAAGTACCTGTTATGGATGAAGAAGAAAAAGTTACAGAACCTACTATGAAAGAAGATAATGGTAATAAACAAGTAATGGACTCTATCTTTGAGAGCTTCGCTAATACAGAAGAGACTTATTCTACATATTCAGTTTATATATTAAGAGAAGATGATAACTTAGAAGAAGTAATCGCTAAATATAATACTAATAGAGAAGTACTTTCGGAATATAATGATTTAGATAACTTAAAAGTAGGCTCTAAGCTTATTATTCCTACCTCAGTAGACTCTAATGATTAATAAATATACTTACTTAAAAGATATTAAAGTAATAGATTATGATAAAAGAAAAGTCTTAATTAAAAAAAAGAAAAAGTATGATATAGATAAAATATATAAATACTTAGATGATCATAATATT
>CAMLTY010000021.1 GCA_946486465.1 uncultured Mycoplasmatota bacterium | reverse complement strand
TTAGGAAGTAGTGGAGATGCTCGTATTGATATGTTAATCGATAGTAAAGCTAAAAAAGTATATGTTAATGAGATTAACTCAATACCAGGTTCACTAGCATTCTATCTATGGGATCCTAAAGGAAAAGATTATACTGAACTATTAGATGATATGATTAGTATTGCTATTAAAGATTATAAAAAACGTGAAAGTAAAACACATTCATTCAAAACAAATATCTTACAAGGATTCGCCCATAATGGCCTAAAAGGAATGAAAGGTAAACTACAAAATAAATAGAACTTAGATAATTACTAAGTTCTTTTTTTGACTTTACTAAAGCCTAATTCTATACCTTTATCAATATTTTTACTATTAAACTTCTCAAGTCTTTCATAAATTAAATCTATATAATCATCTAATGATATATTAACTAGTTTTCTTGCTGCAATTACTTTCATATCATTAAATACATTGTTAACATTATTTATAGTATCTTCAAATCCTTTTTCTAAAATAAAGTCACCACTATTAACATTAAACTCATCAAGACCAATATGAGTATTTTGATTATATAAAGATATTATCTTAGCAGTAATAACTTCCTCAATAACATCTTTATCATCTTCCATAAACTCTTCAAAATGATAATCAGGTTCAGGTACATAAATACCTAATTTTTCATCTAAATAACTTATACATCTAGCTTGATAATAGTAAGGAGTCATATAAATTTCTCTATTATACTTAGGATTACCATAATAAAGTAGGGGACTAACTACATCATCATTATTTTTACTAAGGATTTTTAAGTTGTCATATTCACTCTTTACTTTACCATATTCTAAATTAGGTTGTCCCATTAATAAAGTATATTTTTTATACCCATTATCTAAGACATAAACAACTTCCATATGTCCCCAGTTTATAAACTTAATTCTTATGTTTTTGCTATAATAATTAGGATAATTTTCCTTTAGATAATTAGCAAAGTCATTTTCAATAAATTCACTTGTTTTAATTACCTCTTCAATAGGTTGCTGTTCAGGATCTAATTCATAATAAATAAAATCATAATCATTAATACCTAAAGCTTCTTTTACTTTCATATTCTTTCCTCCATGCTAGTTATTATAATAAAAAGATGGGGAAATAGCAAATAAATTAGTGTAAAATGGATTAAAACTACTGGAAATTTACTCAGTAGTTTCTTTTAACTTCTCATTAATTATCTTTAAGTTATTATTAAGTCTAGGATTGTTTGGCTCTATCTTTATTGCTTTCTCTAAAAATACCTTGCTAATCTTTATTTCTCCTTTATTATAGTAAGAAATACTTAATAAATCATATGGAGTATAACCAAAACTAAACGTCTCATTTATATAGCTCTTAGTATGACTTTTTATATTTAAAGCAAGATTTACATAATGAATAGTATTATCATAATCTTCTAAAGAATAATAGAGTAGGGCCATTTCCATATAAGGATCTCTTAAGTATGGCGCTTCCTTAATTGCTTTTAGAAGCCACATTTTCGCTTCATCATATCTTTTTAAGTACTTATAACATCTACCAATAAATCTCATAGAAGCACATCGTTCATCTTTCCAAGTAGCATTTTCTAAATTTAAATGCTTAATCAAAGTATCAATCGCTTCATTATATTTACCATAATACATATATTCACGACCTAAGTAATGCATATTTCTATCATCATTAGGATCTTCTTTAACGCTCATTTCAAGTAAAGGAAGATAACTACTTCTAGACTTAGTTCTATCAGGATAATGATTTAAAATAATATTATCAGTAACATTAAAAGTTTCAACCCCATCATACTTTAATATTTCATGAACTGGATGATACCAAGAATAACCTAATCTTTTATGAATCTTCTCATAATAAAAACTTATTATAGGATTATTGTTTTCATCTAAATACCAGTTATAAATATATCTAAGTCTTGTAGTATTATCATGCCAAGCTTTCTCTAACTCATCTCTCCAACCGGGTAAAAATACTTCATCTAAATCAGTACATACACAAATATCAGTATCTTCTGGTACTAATTTTAAAGACTCATTTCTTGCCACATCAAATCTCCAGGGCTCTATTTTTTTAACCTCTACATGAACCCCTTTTTCTTTTAGTTTTTCTACCGTATTATCAGTAGAACCTGTATCAAGAACATAAATCTCATCAGCTTCCTTCATAGATTCATACCATCTATCAACAAATTTCTCTTCATTTAGACATATAGTATAAACACATACTTTATATTTACTCATAAATACACCTCTATATATTTTATGAAAAACTTATAAAAAAGTAATAGTTGCATATAAATATACTAAGGAGGACTTTATGATAAAAAGAATAATTTATGGTTTATTACCAATAATAGGAGGAGCATTAGTAGGTTTAATTATATCAGGTTATATGAATTACGGGGATATGGTAAAGCCTCCACTTAGCCCTCCATCATATATATTTCCTATAGTTTGGACAATACTTTATATTTTAATGGGAATATCTTACTTTATTGCGACTAAAGACAATGGAAATGATAAGGAATTGAATCAAATATACATATTACAACTTTTAGTAAATTTCTTCTGGCCAATAATTTTCTTTGTTTTAAAAATGTACTTTACCGCTTTCTTTTGGATAATTTTATTACTAATATTAGTTATAATTATGATTAAAGAATTATTAAAGAATAATAAAATAAGTGGTTGTTTACAAATTCCTTATCTGATATGGTTGCTATTTGCAACTTACCTTAATATTGGTATATTTCTTCTCAATTAGTACAGCTTAAGCTGTTCTTTTTCTATATTGTTAAAAAAAACAAAATATCTTATAATATTGGCGGAGGTATAGATATGGATAATAAAGTATTAGAAATATTAGAAAGTAAAGAATGGAAAGACTTTTATAATTACTATTTAGACATTGGTATTATAGAACAGATAGGATTGTTTCGTTATGAAGATATTCATACTAACTTTTTGGCATCCCTATTAAAGAAAGATAACATTTATGGATATGGTCTTAAATCAATGAAACAATTATTAAAGTTTATAAAAGAAAATCAAAGGCAAGATAAAAAAAATAATGAAGATTATTTTGAAGGTATTAATTTATCAGAAGATTATGATATTATTGATTTTTCAGAACCAGATATTAGGAAAAAAATAGGCAAATATATTCCAGATTTATATATTACTTTTGGTATAAAACAAGGAAATATAAAAAAATATTTTATTATTCTTATAGAAGCGAAACTTGAAAGTCCTGAACATTCTAACCAAACAAAAACATATTATGAAAAATTAGAAGGTAATAAAGAATTAAAAAAATATAGAAAAATATACATATATTTAACTCTTGATGGAAAAGAAGGTAAAGACTGTAGTTGTAAGAATACATATGAACTTTATTCATATCAAGATTTAATAGATAACTTATATTCAGAACTTTCATCTAAAAATACAAGAAAAGTTCCTCTTAAAATAGAAGATTATCTAATAACTTTTAATATTTTATATCGTGATGGTATATATAATATTCCAGTTACAAAAGAAAGTGCAAAGTTAACTCGTAATTTATTTAAAAAAATAGAAAATAATTTAAAAGATGATTTAAATTATTATATACAAGAAATATATAATAGTTCTAGTAATAATGAATGGCATAAAGAAATTATAAGAGTATTTTTTTCTAATATTAAATATTTAAATAGTAAAAATGATTCGTTTTTTAAGGACAAAAATACAAGTTTTATTAATAATTATGTAAAAAGAGGAAATGAAATAAATAGAATAGATAACAAAAGATACAATAATTCTGAATATATTTATCAAGTATTTAAAAAAATAATTAAAGATTACAAGGTTACATATAAAGATTTAGAAAATATAAATAAAGGGAAAAATAATTATCAGTATATTTATACAGAAGAAGAATTTAATAATATAAAAAATTATAAAGATTGTTATACTATTGATAAATATGGTAACTTGAAAATCGGAGATAAAAAATACTATTATTTATATAGGACTAATAGTGAGGAAATAAAGCTTTTAATTGAAAATATTAAAAATGATGATAAATTTATTAAGTATAAACAAGAAAACACTTTTGAAATACTTGAACAATTAGAAAACAAATAGTATAGTAAAAAAAGAAGTTTAAAACGGTGATTAAACTTCTTTTCAAGTATTATGAATCACTAGAACCTGTAGGACCGGTAGGACCTGTTGGACCAGTTGGTCCCGTAGCTCCTGTTGCTCCAGTAGGTCCAGTAATACCAGTTGATTAAGGTAAAAAGTGACACACTCATTTTTTGTTGTAAAATAAGACTTTCATTAAAATAAGAATACACTATTTTTAGTGACAAGTAAATAAAATTTTATTAAAATCAATAATTTATAATAAATTTACACACCTTTTAACTAGGTGTGTGTTTTATACTAGCACTTATATAATTTTTATATAAGGTGGTGGTACTACTTTGACTTTAAGAAAAGATATTAGAGATATATTTAGACAAAACTTAAGATACTATCGTTTAAAAAATAAACTAACTCAAGAAGATTTAGCTGTAAAGTCTGATTTGACTGATAAATATATATCTGATTTAGAAAGAGGAATATTCTCTCCAAGTTTAGAAAAATTAGATATGTTAGCAGAAGCTCTTAATATTGATACATATTTATTATTAAAAGATGACCATTCTGAAGAGAAACTACCTAATAGATTAGATATAATTACAAAAACAAGAAAATCGAAAAGAAAGTATTAACATTATCACAATATCATAAAATTTAATATACCTTTGATAAAGAGAGTACCATTTTATTAAAAAGTGTTACTTTCTTTCTTTTATTACCCATTTAAAACGTGGTTAATGTTTTATTAAAGTAATATAAATTATTAACTTTAAAGAAAAAGTGTCCCAAAATGAACGTGAGATACTTTAGAATTGATGTTTTAATAATACTTATATTAGTGGTTACTTTAAATGTTAAAATTGATTATAATAAACCTTATATTTCAAGGTAAGGTTGATAGTATGACTATATTTAGAACAGTTAAAGATAATAATTATACAGTAATCAGTAATACATATTTAAAAGATGAGAATTTAAGTTTTGGTGCTATTGGGCTAATGACAATATTATTATCTTGTAAAGATGATACAAAGTTTAGTGTAAGTCTAATTAGTAAAATAAGTCATAAAAGTAATAAAGTGGTAACAAAGTATCTTAATGAATTAAAAAGAAATAAGTATATCTATGTTAAAAAGAAAAATACAAGAGATGGTTTTAAGTATGAGTATTCAATATATGAGAGTAAGGACTTTAACCCTTATTTTCTTAATATTAGCCCAGATACCCAAAACCCAACATGGGAAAGCCCACCTATGGAGACGGGTAATACTATAATAAATACTATTAATAAACAAGATAAAATAGATAAAACAAAATTGAACTTGTGTTTTTTAACTGAAAGTATTATTGACTCTGACTTTATTAAAGAAAATGATATTAATTTATTAAGTTATGACAACTTTCTATCTAAACTATTAGAAGAAAATAATAATCGACTAGTTATTCAAGTTGTAAGGTATGTTGTAAAGAGAATTAAAGATAATGATTATTTAGATGAACAGTCTAATCCTATTGAAAATCTACTTACTTATTTTAAGTCATCAGTTATTAATAATTTAAAGTCTATGAAAGCTCGAGCTGATGACTCTCTCTTTGATGACTGGGAAGAATAAATTCTACTGATAGTAATAATTAAGAAGAACTTGATAATAAATATAGAATATTTATATATCAAATTACTTTTTAAATTACTATCACTTTTATGTATTTTGGAGTATCGTGGATTAACGAAAGAGTAAAACTAATAAAATTATATACGGAATAGTAAAACTAATCCCAGAAGTACTCCAAAATAAACGTGGGATGACTTATGGTAATAGTCTTACTTTACCTATGATAAAAGAAAGTGTATTTAATCAACTTTACTAATAAAAGTTAGAGTTTTTAAATATTATTAGAATAATAATATTTAAGAAAAATTGGTAGTTTACAAACTCTAAAAACTTGATAATATAACCACTAATAAGAAAGGTGGTGTATTTATGATAGATAAGTCAAATATAATCTTACAAATTGAAGAATTATCTAAAATATCAAATGAATTAAAAGATAATGAAGTTTGTCAGATTATAAAGAAGATATTAGACTTAATTAATGATATTTATATTTTAATTCCACAAAAAAGAATTAATAGATGTAAATATTGTAGCGAACTCACAGATAGTCAAGACCCAAATATACTATGTCCTAATTGTAGAGAAACGTTCGGACATAGTTTTTTTAGTGAATTATAGAAAGGAAAATTAAATATGACTAATCAAATAACATTTGTAGGAAGATTAAAAAAAATGATTACTCAAGATGATTATTACATTATAAAATTAGAAGTACCAAGATATTTTAAAAGAGAAAATAATACTAAACATAGTGATATTATTACTTTAACAAAGTATGGAATTAATCAACTTATGGAAGAACAAATGGAAATAGACGGTATTGTTGGCGTTAAAGGCCATATTGAAACAGATGATAATGAAATAATGACAAATGTGATAGATAGACTTACATTTCTATCATCAAAGAAAAGGAGTAATAAATAATGGACGTGTTTGATATACATTATAAATATGACTATAAAGGTCGCTTACTTTATATGCTGTTACTAAATTATTATAGAAAGTATTACTCTGACAATAGATTTAATGGTAAAGTTGTTGTTGCTTGTTCTACTACATCAAGACTTATGAAAGATTATGATATATTTTATAACACTATCAAGTTATTAACAGTTAGTGATATTATTAAATTAAATAACTTTACTTACTTCTATGATAAACAACTAAAGTTACTCTTTAAAAAGTTAAGAGAGAAAAACGTTAGTTATGACAAGTTAATCAAAGGAATTAAAGAAGAATATACTAAAGATAAATCTTTATATTATGATGATCTCTGTGATAACCACCACAACTTACCCAGTGATAAAAACGTTATATTTGTTGAAGTAAATAATCTAGTTCAAATATATAGTAAATACTTAATTAGAGATATATTCATACCAGAGAAACAGTATGTATCACAACTAGAAAGACAACACGGTGGCTTATACTTTGTTTTAAGTGAATATGTAGAAGAATTTATTAAGATGATTAATATATTAAAAGCTCACACTAATATACAAGATGATTTTCTTAAATTAAATCTATTTATTGATACTGATAAAGGTATAGATATAGTTGACAAAGTTAATAGTAGAACAAGAGATGAAGAAGATGAGGAATAATATGTTTGCAGATGAATTAATCAATAAACTTTTAAATAGTGATACTTATAAAGAATATGATAAGATTTACAAAGATAAAAACTATGTTGACCCACAACTATTAAAACAATTATTACTAGAACACCACGACTTATATGAATTATTTTTAAAAGCTAATATTATCTTGTATAAGTATGAGACTAAAGGATTAAAGAAAAGTTTTGATGACTGTTACTATCATAATGGAAAGAGATTATTTTTAGAAGATGTATATAATGTTTTACTATATTACTATTCACACTACTCTAGGTGTAAGACTGTTTTAAAAAAGATGATACAATTAAAACTTGTACCTATAAGTGAAAGAAAAATATTAAAACTTATTCTTAATAGAGATATAAGTAAAGAGCTTATTCCACTTAACTTGACACAACTATAATATTAACAGTTTTATAAAATGGAATTTTATGCTATACTATTGATAGAATAAACTAAGAGTCATACAGTTAGTATATTGTAAGAGGTGTAGTGTAGTATGGAAAACAAAGAGTTATTTAAAAAAGGTATAAAATATATAAGTATATTTTTATTAATTCTTTTTGCAACTGTGTCTTTACCAATGATAGGTGATAAAGAATATGGAATATTACCGTATATATTTTTAATGTTTGATTTATATGTAATATCTTTTCTATTTAGTAATTTAACATGGAAAAATATCTTATTAGCTGTAATGGCTTATATTACAATTCTTTTATTACTTAATTTTGAAAATATAATATATATATTATATTTATTAATACTCTTACCAATTATATTTATACCAAAAATATTAGAAACTATATTTAACATACCAAGAGAAAAATATAGTTGGGATAAGCCATCGAAGTTTTATTTTTATATCAGTATGTTTATACCTGTTGTTGGCTTTATTATGTGGTGTGTATTTGTTAATCATAAACCAAATTCAGCACGGTCGGCTGGTAGAGGTGCATTATGTAGTGTGCTTTTCTTCATTTTATTTATGCTATGTTTACGGTTAATTAATTATTCTGTTTCGTTCGTAAACAATAATATTTTAGTTGAAGAATATACCAATACATACAATATTCATTTAAATACAGAAATGTCTGATAATTTAGATAAATATGATTTTGAAATGACAGTTACTTATACTGGAAATAAAGAATATTTAGATAGATTTAAAGAAATGTATGAAGATGAAATATTCCCAGATAATCAATTAAGTATAGATTTTAGTGATATAAAAACAACAAATAATAACAGTTATGATTTAATTCCATATATTGAAAATTATATTGATGAATTTTTTAAAAACTATATAACTATATATAAAAATGAAAACTCTTATTCATCATTAGAATATATAAAATATAAAATTAAAGAAAAGGAAATCATTGTTAAAGAATTAGTATTAGATGATGAAGAAATTTTGTTAAATTATGCAGTAGATAGTTTTAACGATTATAATGGAGTTAAATTAAAAGCCGGAGATAAAGTAGATGTTTATCTTATAGATGAAGAAAACCGAGTATTTGTCAAAATTATAAATAACAGTAGATTATTAAGTGCGAAAAATGATAATGGAGAAAATATAACTTATGGAATACCTAGTATGTTTATACTAGCTGTAAAAGAAAAAGAATTTATAGATTACAGAAATGCTTTAACATATACAGCATTAAGCAGTGTTAGAACAATTATTATTAAACACGACTCTACACTTTCATTAAATAATTATGAAGAATTAGAAAGTATTGATGATTATAATGATATGAGATTAAATAGTAATGAAGTTCCAACTGAAACTTTTGGTATAATTGGAGAGGTGCAAGAATGAGTGATGTTTTATTTGAAGAAAAAAATGATTTTAATGAAATAATTGTCAAACAAGACTTTATTAAAATAACCAAAAGTAATGATACTAAAGTTTATTATTTTAGTAAAATAGATTATAGCAGAAGTTTTAAAACAAACCTTAATGACAACTATGTTGAAGTTAATATTTATGTTGATAATCAAGATGTCATATTCATGATAAGAAAAGAAAATTTTTTGAAATTCAAAGAGATAATTACACCAATAAAAAGAGGTTATGAAAATACAGACTTTACTATTAATGAGCAACATGAGTTATATAACCCAAGAGAAGATGACAACCCTTCTCCTATTTATGCTATTGTTGGTTTCTTTATTCCAATATGTGGTTTTATTATGTGGTGTATATTAGTTAATACAAAACCAAAAACAGCTAAAATGGCTGGAATAGCCTGTATAATTGGTTTTATCATTAATTTTATAATATTTATTTATATCTTAACAGATTAAAAGGAGTAAGTATGAGTTTAATTAAATGTCCAGAATGTAATAAAGAAATAAGCGATACATCAACTCAATGTATTCATTGTGGTTATGTATTAAAAAAAGAAACAAATAAAACAGAAAGTATTGGAAAAGTTATCATACATGGTTATACTGAAATGTTCGCAGTAAACCCAACAGTAAAAGTCTATAAAAATAATCAATATATAGCAGAAATACCTAGAGGAGAGACTATCGAATTACCTATTGAAGAAGATACTACTTTTACTTTTAAATGTTCTATAAGAAAAGCAGAAGTTCGAGTAGCAGGTAATACTACAACAGAGATAATGTTATCATTTAATAGAGGCACAGGCGTATTAAAGGCCATTACTAATATACAAACAGACAATGCACAGTTAAATAATATAAATAAAGAAGCATATAATCAGTCAATAGAAAAACAAAAGAACAGTAATTTGATATGGTTAATTATAGGTATAATTTGTTTAATTGTAGGTATATTAATTCTTTAAGAGTAGGCTACCACTCTTTTGTGTATAGAAAGAGAGATGATAAAATATATGGAGACATTAAAAAACAAGAATTTAATTATAGTAAATGGAAAAGCCGGAAGTGGTAAATCTACTTTTTTAGTAGATATATCTAATTCTATAAAAAATAAGAAAGTATGTTTTGTAGATTTAGAGGGTGCTACTATCAGTAGATTAAAATTAAATAATAATGTAGACGTATATACCAAACCTATAAATGACTTCTCAATAATAGATAAACTAGTTAATGATTATGATATTATTATCATAGATTATCTTCAATTACTATCACGTTCATTAAATGAAAAAGCCTCTACTATACTTTATCAATTAAAAGAGTTAGCTGTTAATCTAAATAAAACTATTGTAATAAGTTCTTGTGAAAGTTCACACTCTATTAATAGTAATGATATATTTAAAGAATATGCAGACTTAATTATAACTATGGAGAAAGCAGGCTAATGGACTATTTAGAATTATATTGTAAAACAATAATACAACCATTAGAAAAGATGAGAGATGAAATTTTAGATAAACATTACTCATCCATTTTCTTTAAGTCAAAATATAAATTACTATTAGATAAAATTGATGAAGAGTTAATGAATAAGTACAATAAGTTTAATGATATGATAGAAGAAGAAACAAAATTTCAAGAATTATTAAAAGACAGTGTTAAGTAGCACTGTTTTATTTTTACACTCTTTTTATATATGATAATGAACGACTTTTTATCAAAGTACATAAAAGTTAACGAAAGGACTGATACTATGGTTACAGAACTAATACGATTAAAAGATGTGGCTAACAGACTTAATTTATCAACAGCGACACTTCGTAGGTATATACATAATGGAAAGCTAAAGGCTATAAAAGTTGGTGGTAATTATATGGTTAATACTAATGATTATGATGAGTTTGTCTTTAACTTATATGTTGAAAGTTTAGGATTAAATCCAACTAAAGTAAAAGAATATTTAGAAAACGAAGCAAAGGAAGAATTAGAGCAAGAGTTAAATAAACTGATGAAACAAGTTGGTCTAATAAAAGATTAATTGTACTTTGTTAAAACTCTGTATTAAAATATTAATTATTTAGAAATGAGGTAATTATGAGTAATATTATTAGCATTGATAGTAAAGAGTTAATTAATATCAATTCAAATCAAGATATAATAGACAAATGGTTAAAGTTTGCCGACGTTAGTAATAACACTAAACAAGCATATAAAAAAGGAGTTTATACTTTTATAGAGTTTATTACTAATAAAAATATAAACACTATTACTAGAGAAATAGTATTAGATTTTAAAAATGAAATTATGTCTAAAAATTCTAATGCAACAGCTTATAACTATTTAAGTGGGTTAAAAAGTTTTTACAAATTTTTAGACTATGAAAATATTACACAAGATATAACTAGAAATATAAAATTACCAAAAATACCAAAAGGACATAAAAAAGACTCTCTAACTATTGAACAGTTAAAGAGTCTTTTATCGTCTTTATCTAATGATACATTACTAAACTCACGAGATTATTGTATTGTTAATCTCATGATAAGAACAGGTTTGCGTTCATGTGAAGTATTAGAAGCCAACGTCGGTGATATACAAACAAAAGATGGCAAGAAAGTCTTATACATTAAAGGAAAAGGTCATACTGAAAAAGATGATTTTGTTGTACTAGAATATGATATGCTTAACATAATTGATAATTACTTAAATAAAAGAAAAAATGTAATTGATAAATCTCCTCTATTTATTAGTCTTAATCATAACACTTATGGTGAAAGATTAAAACCTTCTAGTTTTAGAAAAATAATTAAGAACAGGTTAAGAGACGCTGGTATAGATAGTACTAGAATATCAGCACACTCTTTAAGACATACAGCAGTAACTTTTTCATTATTAGGCGGTGCCTCTATTCAAGAAGCAAAAGACATGGCTAGACATACAGACGTAAATACAACATTAAATTATGCTCATAATCTTACAAGATTAAATGAAAGTCCAGAGTCTAAAATCGAACACTTCTTAAGAGAAAATATAACGCCAAATGACTTTAAAAATTAATGTTTGGTATCTATAATTATTATTACAGATACCAAAAAAAGATTAAATAAGTTTATACTTTTTACAAAGTTCAAATAACATTTTTTCATCTTTTTTAGACGAGTCTTTGAAATGTGTTTTTACAGCAGTTGTTTCATCAACCAGTTGGTTTAATTCTTTATTATTTAATTTACGTAATCGACCAACTAAATCTCTACAATTATCATTCAAAGTCTTACGTTTAAGTCTTTCATTAAAATTAGGGTCCTCGTCAAAACAACTTTCACAAAGATTTTTAATAGTGCTTGATGTAGGTTGTAAACATCTACAACAAATCTTAAAGCTGTCAGAATTCCAGTAAATACAATTTAGAAAATAATAAGTTAAAGACTGGACTAGATTATTTGTTTCAATATAACCACCGTTAGTATTAGATATAATTGGTGTAGCATAATTTTTATAAGCAGATATATATAGACTAAATTCTTCCTTTAGACTTTCAACATAATAATTAAATTCATCTATGTATTTCTTTTTATCTTGAATAGTATCAAAACCCATGAGTTTATTTAATTTCTTTTTGTTTAAATCATCTAAATCAGTATTTAAAATTTTCTTTAACTCTGTTAATAAATAAACTGTAATAGAAGTAAAAATTAAGTCTTTTACCCTAACACATAATGGTAAATCAGTTTGATTACCCTCTTCAATAGTATCTTTTTCTAAATTTTCAAAATATGGAAGACCATTTTGTTTACAGAAATTTATAATAACATTAGTAATATTTTTATCTTGGAATAAACTATCATAGTCATTAATAAAAATAACATGATTTGTATTAGGTTCAAGGTCTTCATGTAAATCAAATTCATTCTTATATATTACATCATTTCTATTTTTACCATTAAAAGACACTGGCATTATTCTAATTTTTTCTCTTTTCTTTATAAAGATACGACTAAAGTATTTTATATTTTCAATATTTAAATATAAAGTTTTTCCAAAATCAATAAATTCTTTATACAGACTTTCTAAACTTTCACTCTCTGTTAAAAAAGCGTCTTTACCAGTAGCTTCTATCACATAGTAATTAAATAGCTTTTTAACACTATAATTTTCAAATCTATATAATGTTCTTTTTAATTTAAGTCCCATTTTTATCAATTCTCCTTTACAAAATATTAATTTTCATTCCCACTTTTTTCCGACCCATAGACATTGAAGTTAAGATAAGCTAAATTGGTGGTGTCGACAAAAAAATGTGTGCTTTATTATAACACACAATACAGAAATAACAAGTCTTGTTATAAAAACTAAAGAAGTGGTAATCCACAAAAAAAAAAAAGAAAGGAGAAAATATTATGGACAATAATATTGAAAAGACGCTAAACTGGACGTCTGAAAATAATCCAGTTAATAATCAAAATAAAGGAGGAAATGATATGGAAAATATCATAGAAAATGCTTCAAATTGGGAGCATCAAAATTATCCTGTCAATAATAATTTTGACAGTGGAATTAACCTTGAAAAGGAATTCCAAAAAAACAGTGAGGAGGAACCCACTGCTTTACAAAAAAAGTTCCTAAATGCCTGTGGCGATATAAGTGAGGAATTTAAACAAGCCACATTTAAGGAATGTCAATTCAAAATTGGCACCAAAAATGGTACGCCATATCTAACGATGGTGTACCAATACAAAAATGTTGACAAGATTATTGAAGATAATTTTTACCTATCTGATAATGCTTATCAACACAATTTAGAACGCCTTGATAGTGTTCTACACATTATGGGTGGTAAGTTAGATTTAACCAACATGGTTAATGAAAATGTACTAAAAGATTACATAAATAAATTTAAAGGAGCTGAAGTATTAATAAGTCAGTTCCGAAACAAAGATGGGCATAAACTATGTAATGTAGCCAGCCTACCAAAGGAGGTGGAATAATATGGCTATCTATAATGGCAAGCATAGAGAAAGCTCTATTGAGGAAGCACGAGTTTCTTTCATAGAGCTTCAAAATGCTGCTAAACAAAGTCCAAGAAAGCCTAAATTTGTTCCTATAACAAATCAATGGTATGACGGAGTTTTAAGTGAAATAGTACTAACAAAATCCGTTACTAAAGGTTATCCATGTATTGCGATAACTTTTAGCATACCAAGAGAGAGAAAGCCTGAAGATAAAGAAACGAAATATGATAAGATTATCATTAATCATATTCTTTCTAATTCAGTAGGACCTAAATCTTTAAGAGAGATAAAACGACTATTGTCTATTTTAGGAGTTTCAAACCAAGAATTAAATACTATCAGTAATATAGAAACTGAATATAAATTTGTTGAGTATCTTCAAAAATTTGTAGGAACACCTATACGTATTAAATCAACATCAGATAGTAGTACCAAATCATACGATATTGAAAGACGAGACGTAAATAATGGAAAATAATTTAAAGTATGTCGTATTACAAAAAGGTTCAAAAAAGCCAACCGCCAATTCTAACGGTGGTTGGCTATTAACTGAAGACCCAACAGCTTATGATGATGTTGGTTTGTATTTAAATAATATAAAAGATGTTGTAGTAGTTGATTTTGATTCTCTAAAAGAAAATAATGAGTATGAAGATAAAATTATTAGAGTAATACAAAAGAAATATCCAAGCAGTCTTGTTGTAAAAACAGATAAAGGGTATCACTTGTATTATAAAACAAAGAGAAAAATTAAAAATCGGACAAAAACTATGGTTTGTTTAGGTATAAAAGTAGACTTTAAAGTTGGAAATTCATACACTGTTATTAAAAGAAATGGTAAGTTTAGACAATATAGTGGAGATTTTGACTTCACAAAGTTAAACGAATTACCAGATGTTTTATTACCTCTTCCTACTCAAGAAGCAAAAATACAAGCTGGAATAACCGAAGGAGCTAGAAATGATAGTTTGTTTCATCATTTATGTAGAATAAGAAAATTTTATGATGATGTTAATTTATCCGAAATGGCTCATTTTATAAATCAATATTTATATAATCCACCAATGGAAACACAAGAAGTTGAAGGTATAGTCGCTTCATCTTTAAAACAAAATATTGAAACATTTGAAGATGATAAATCAGATAAGTTTTATGAAGCGATAGAAAATGTAATAGAAGAATATAAAGTTCATCTAGCTAATAACAACCTATATTTTCTATATAATGGACATTATGAAAATGATGACTTTAAACTTCTAAAACTAGTTTATAATTATTGTAGTTTTTCTATATCAAGTAGTGAAAACGTTATATTTCAATTAAAAATGAAATCTACACCATGGGACAAGAAAAATATAATCGCTATTAAAAACGGCATTATAGAAAATGGCGTGTATAAAAATATAAGTGATGTCTTTACACCTTTTTATATTGATGTTACATACGACCCTAATGCCTACTCTAAAGTACTTGATGATTTTTTACAATTCATTACTAATAATCAAGATAGTAAAGAAAAAAATGATTTAAGAATTGTTTTAGAAGAAATGTTCGGTCACTGTCTAATGTTTGATGACTTTCCACATAAAATATTTTTACTTGTCGGAAAAGGAAATAATGGTAAAAGTGTCTTACTTAACTTTATATGTAATTTCTTTCAAAATATGTACTCAAGTGTACCTATTAACTATATAGATAAAGATAATTATGTCGCTAGGATAGTTAATAAATTAGTTAATATCTCTGATGATGTAGATTATAACTATTTAGTAAGTAGTCAAAATATTAAAAAAATCGCTTCAGGAGACCACGTATCAGCAAGAGAGTTATACGGTAAAAGTTTCGACTTTAAAAGTACTTGTACTCAAATATACTCTATGAACGAACTAATAAAGTTCAAAGATAAATCTTATGGTATGGAAAGGCGTCTTTGTATTATTCCATTTAAAAATGAAGTAAAAGATGTTGACCCACATATGTTAAAGAAATTACTTAATGATGAAGCTAAATCTTACTTTCTAAACCTAGCTTTAGAAGGAATAAAAAGAATAAAAGAAAATAACTGTCAATTAAGTAAATCTACAATAATAGAAAAAACTATAAAAAGATACATCAATGAAAGTGATACTGTCGAAATGTTCTTTAATTATGGCGACGTGGGCGATATAAACGAACGTCAATTTTCAATAATATACGAAGCATATAAAAGTTTTTGTATTGATAGTGAATATATTCCATGTACAAAAAATAGTTTCAGTAGAAGACTACATAAAAAAGGTTATACTAGTGTACCAAGAAAAATTGATAATAAATCTGTGAGAATGATTATAAGGGAAGATAAAGATGAATGAGTTTTACAATAAAAAGTTTTTTGACCTATTAGAAGAAATAAAAAGAGATTATCAATTAGTATATGCTAAACAACTACTGGACTTACAAAAACGCATGCAAGAAGAAGCTGGTCCTATAAAAGATAGACGCCTTGAACTGTTATATAAATTTCCAATAGAAAGAGAAATAATGAAAGAAATTATAATGGAAAGATTACGAAGAGCTCAAAGCGGGCTAATTTTATCCGAAGATGAACTCACAGAGGAACAAAAAGTTTTAAGGAAAAAAAGAAACCTAATAAGAAGTTATATGATTGAAAATTTAATACCAGATATTTTGTTTGATGAGTTTTATGAAAATTATTTAAAAAAGTATGAGGGAGTTGAAGAAAAATACTTAATGTCTAAAAGCGAAGTAAAAAAAGAATTACAAAATGTAGGGTTTGGGGTAAAAGTAGAATATGACTTAAACGACGAGCCTAAAAAATATATAGTATTTAGGTTTTATAACTGGTAGTAGCGTAGTATTAGCACGAGAAACCTTTACAAAGCTATTCAAAATTAAATACGTAATAAAAATATTGAACAGCTAAGTTATAAAATGCGTAACTTACAGTTTACGAAGTCATCAATGCTATATATAATATACCCTAAATTTAACGATTTAAAGCTAATATAAGGCGAAGTCGGTTTATAAGTATATCAATACCTACAACTAGTAAAAAACGATACCATAAGCTCTGTGGCACGTTCTATAAAATATAGGAACGAAAATGATATTAACTCTTTCACTTTAAAATAGGGTTAAGAAAGCACTTGATGTTAAAAACGTACAAATTCAAGGTAAATGGTACTGGACTTTAGAAAATGATACAGATTATCAAACCTTAAATGAAAATACTGATAATCTGATAACCTAATATGTACGTTATTTAAAAAAAGGTATATTATATACCACATAAAAAAGAATAGGAAAATATTTTGTCATAAAGAAATAATGATATTTTCCTTTCTTCTTAATAAAGTTTTATAGGGAGGTTTTGATAAATGATAACTTAAAATAGAAATACAATATTTTTGTCTTTTACAAACATATAAAAAAACACCAATTAATAAAATATATAGGAGGTAAAATATGAAGGTACAAGTTCATTACAATTCAGATAGTAATATAACAATACAAGAATTAATTGAAAAATTACTATTAGAATATTGTAAATTAGAGGTATAATAATGGCTTCAAATCAACTTGAATTTAATAAAGCTATTAAAAAGACTCTTTCCAATGTTCTTATATTTTATGTAGCGATATATGTTAGATTAAGTAAAGCTGATGAGGGAAAGAGCAAAGAAGAACAAAGTCGTAGTATTTCTAATCAAAAAGAAATATGTATGACTTTTTTAGAAGATTTAAGTGAAACCGATCAAGGCTTTATCAAATATGTATTTATTGATTTCTATGTTGATGACGGCTATACAGGTTCAAATTTTGATAGACCAGCTTTTAATAAGTTAAAAAAAGATATTGAAGATAAAAAAATAAATATGGTTATTATAAAAGACTTAAGCCGTTTAGGTCGCGAACATATTGAGTCAGATGAGTATTTGGAAAAATGGTTTCCAGAACATGATACTAGATGTGTAGCAATATTAGACAACGTAGATACCTTTACAGATAGTCCAAGTAATGAAATAGCACCAATATTAAATTGGGCTAATGAAAGGCATAATAAAGAGACTTCAAAAAAAATTAAAAGAACTTTTAGAGAAAATATCAATAATGGACTATATATGGGGTCTGAAGCTCCTTACGGATTATTAAAAGGTACGACCGAAGAAACAAAACATAAGTTAACTGTTGATGAGGAAGTAAGAGATATTATTGTAGATATATTTGATAAAGCTAAACAAGAGTGGAGCCTTAATAAAATAGCAGAGTATTTAACTAATAAAAAAATACCAATACCTTCTATACATAAAAACTCAAATCGTGGTGTTAAGACAAAAACTTTTGAAATATGGGACCCTAATACTGTAAAAGACATTTTAACTAATGAAATGTATATAGGAAATATGGTACAAGGTAAAACTATAAGATTAAGTTTAAAATCAAAGAAAATAACTTATATTCCTAGAGAGGATTGGGTTGTTGTAGAAAACACTCACGAAGCTATTATTGATAAAGAAACATTTAATTTAGTTCAAACTATATTAAAAAAGAATTCTAATAAACAACAGAACAGCCAAGATTTTCTTTTAAAAGGTTTATTAAAATGTAAAGAGTGTGGGCATACTTTTTCTATTCAAAAAAATAAGAATGCAAAACAAGCATATACAGTGTGTAATTATTATAAAAAGCATAGTAAGTATAATGTCTGTACACCACATAGATTTAATTATAGAGTTGTTGAGGAAAGTGTTTTAAAATCAATTAGAGAAGAATGCGAAAAGTATGTTGATAGTACAAATTTTGAAAAGTTGTTAAAAGATAAAGAGGAGTCTAAAAATAAAATTAATGAAATTAAAATATTAATTAGTAAATCAGAAAATACAATAAATAAATATAAACAACAAATAAAAAAGGTTTATATGGACAACCTTAATGAACTAATTAATAATGATTTGTTTCAAACAATGCAACAAGAACTAAATGATAGAATAGATGAAGAAGAAAAACATATTCAAAAATTAAAAGAAGATTTAGATATCTTAATTAGTAAAAAATATGAAGAGCCTAACTACAAAAAGATAGTGGAGCAGTATTTATCGTTCGAGAAACCAAGTAGAGTGTTATTGTTACAAATAATTGATTATATAGAAATTAGCCAAGATGGCACTATTGATATTTATTACAATATGAAAAGACCTTTTGAGTAGTAGTGTCGCTATCTAAGATAGCATAAGGGTTATGAGTGACATAATCTTTTTAATTATATTATAACTGTGTCACTTTTAACCTTTAGCAGTTGCCCCGGTAGGTCCACTAACTCCTGTAGGACCTGTTGGTCCTTGTGGGATACTTAAACTTAAAACAAAGTTAGGAGCAGTTCCTGTTATACTAGCAGTAGCTGTAGAACCTGGTGCCCCTGTTGTAACAGTACCTATAGTAAGATTTGGTGTAGCACCTGTCATTCCAGTCGCTCCCGTAGAACCAGTTGGCCCTGTTGGACCGGTAGGACCTGTCATTCCAGTCGCCCCAGTAGGACCAGTTGAACCAGTAGGACCTCCAGCAGGACCAGTTGGACCAGTAGGCCCTTGAACATAACAGAAACGACAACGTGGATGAGCATTATTATTGCAAGATTCTCCAAACATAGCAATTCTCCTTTCCAATATAGTTTATTCTTAATAAGAAAATAAGTTATTATTATAGTCTAGTAAATGGTATAATTGTAACAAAGGAAGGAAATTATTATGAAATTTAACAAATTAATACCAGAATTAAGTGTAACTAATATAGATAAAAGTAAAGAGTTTTATCTTAATCTAGGATTTAAAATAATGTATGAAAGAAAAGAAGATAAATTTGCCTTTTTAGAATTAGAAGGTAATCAATTAATGATAGAAGAAATTAATGATAACTGGAATACAGGAAAGTTAGAGTATCCCTTTGGTAGGGGTATAAATATAAGCATGACTGTAAGTGATATAGATAACTATTATCAAGATTTAGTTAATAAAAATATAATCTTCTTTAAAGATATAATGATAAATGAATATGATGTTAATGGTAAAACTTATTTAGATAAAGAGTTTTTAATTCAAGATCCTGATGGTTATTTATTAAGGTTTAATAATTAGAAAATATTGAATAGCCAAAAGATAAAGCAAAATACAGCCAAAATGCAAAATGAAAGTGAGCCAAAATGTAAAATAAACATTAACAAAAACTTAAAAAATAATGTAATCTAATGTGGGAGGGTGATATTAATGAAAAAATATTTACCTAGAATTGTAGATAAAATGTTAAAAAACAAACTTGAATATATGGGGGCAGTTTTAATTGAAGGATGTAAATGGTGCGGAAAATCAACTACAGCAAAACAATTTGCCAAAAGTTATATTGAATTTCAAGATCCTGATAAAAAGATGCAATATGATAAAACAAATCAAACTAAACCATCATTATTTTTAGAAGGGAAAAAGCCAAGACTATTTGTTGAATGGCAAATGTATCCTGACCTTTGGGATTCTATAAGAATGGATATTGATCATACAGGACTAAAAGGACAATATATTTTAACTGGTTCTGCTAGACCACAGGAAGACAGTGTTATGCATACTGGAACTGGAAGAATTACAAAATTACTTATGAGACCTATGTCATTATATGAATCCTTAGAATCTAATGGCAGTGTGTCTTTAAATGATATTATAAATGGTAATGATATTTCAGGAATATCAAAACTAGACTTTGATGGCTTAATCAATGCTATGATAAGAGGTGGTTGGCCTGAATCTTTAAATATTGATGGAGATAATAAATATAAAATTTCTAAAGATTATGTTCAAAGTTTATTAAACGAAGAAATAAAAACTGTAGATGGTACTGAAAGAAATACTTCAAAAATGAGGGCAGTTTTAAAGAGTATCTCTAGGAATATATCAACAAATGTAAGTAAAAGTACTATTTTAGAAGATGTTAAAACAGAATTTGCTAGTGAAGTTTCAAGGCCTACATTAGATGATTATTTAAATACTTTAGAAAAACTATATATATTAGAATATATTCCTGCTACAAATCTTAATTTAAGATCTAAAACTCCTTTAAGAGTTTCACCTAAATTAGAATTAGTTGATCCTTCCATTGTAATAGCAACATTAAATTTGAAAAGAGAAGATTTAATAAATGATTTAAATTTTACAGGCTTCATCTTTGAAAATATGTGTATGAGAGATTTAAAGATATATGCTGATGCTATTGATGCAAGATTATCTTATTATAGAGATAAAAATAATTTTGAAGTAGATTGTATTTTAGAAACAGCTGATGGTAAATGGGGAGCAATTGAAATTAAATTAGGAGCAGGAGAAATTCCTGATGCAGTTTCAAATTTAACTAAATTTAAAGAAAATGTAGATACAGATAAATATAAAGAACCATCATTTTTAATGGTATTAACAGGAGCAGATTATTCATATAAACGAGATGATGGAATATATGTAGTATCAATTGGGACTTTAAAAGATTAAAAATAAATGATAACTATTTCTACTTGTCAAATGTTAATTCTAATTAAAATAGCAAAAATATTTTAGGTAAATTTTAACAATTGTATCTTACTAAAACTATTGATATAATACTTATAGAATAGAAGGTGTAATTAATGAGAATTGGTATGATTATTTTATTTGCAATTTTGTATATTGCTTTAATCGCTTTATTTATCTTAGGTTATAAAAAGAAACAAAAGAAAGTATGGGTAACTAGTCTAGTACTATTTCTAATCGTTTTAGTTGCAACTATTATCATTACAAGCATTTATGTGTGATTTTTCAGTAAATATTTGACTTAATTATGTAGTTAATTTTCAGAGAAAAT
>CAMLTY010000020.1 GCA_946486465.1 uncultured Mycoplasmatota bacterium | reverse complement strand
AATTGTCACCTATGCTTGTAGCATTTGGTAATTCTATACTTGTTAATGAAGTATTATTAGGAAGAAAACTATTACCTATACTTGTAGCATTTGGTAATTCTATACTTGTTAATGTGTTATTTTTATTAAGAAAATTGTCACCTATGCTTGTAGCATTTGGTAATTCTATACTTGTTAATGAAGTATTTTTATGAAGAAAACTATTACCTATGCTTTTTACATTTGGTAATCCTATACTTGTTAATGTGTTATTTTTATAAAGAAATTCATTTCCTATGTTTGTGATTGTTTTATTATTGTAAATAACTATTCTATTTTGTTTATCTAATGTTATTATAATATCTTCTAAACTAGAGTCTGTACTAATGTTTAAAACTTTTCCCTCGTTTTTATTTACAATGTTTATATTTTTTATTGTTCCAAAGCTTTCAACAAAATAATCATTAATTTTGGTATCATATAATGTAATTTGTTTGTTTTTTAAATCTAAAACAAAATAGTCTAAAATTATATATTGCTCATGAGGGTATTCATGTACTTCAAAATTATCTATTATGACATTGTTTTCACAATAGTATATATTATTCATTTCATAATTATATTTATAATATTTACCATCATTCGCTTTTACATATCCTGGAATTTCAAATATTCCTTGTAAATAAGATTGATGCAATCCATAATACTTATCAAAGCTGTTAGTAAGTCCTGGAATAATATTATCTAAGTTGTTACCAAAAGTTGAATCTGGGTTATTTACAGTATGGTTATATCTGTTTTTAATAGATAGATTATGACTATTATCTCTAGTAAACTGAATACTTATAACTGATGTTCCATATTCATCTTGTCTTTGAGGTTTAGTATAGTTTTCTCTTTTTATTTCATCTACATTTTCTTTTACGGCAAAAAATACAAAACATTTATTTAGTCTGTTTCCATTAAATGTGCATAACGCTTCTCCAGGTGCATAATATTTCTTAAAGCTTTGTATTTCTCCTTCGCTATGACACTCATATAGTTTATATCCTGCTTCTTTTAATAATTCTTCTGGCCTTTTGGATACAATTTCTTCATAATCATTTTCAACATCAACTTGATTATATATATAATTTTTAAATTCTTCTTCTAGATTATTATCTATAATGTCTTTAACTAATGATCTGCTTTCTTTAAAGTTATCAAGTAATAACTTTGGTAATAAACCTTCTTGTTCTAATAAAGTAGGAAATAATTCACGACAAAGATGCATCATTTCTTCCCCATATTTTTTCTTTATAATCTTTAAATCTTTATTCATAACTTCCTCCCTATACTTTTGTTAAACTCTTATGATTTTTCATTAATTTTTTAACTCCATATGGATGTTTAAAGGCAACTGATACTAGAGAATTAGTAACATCTACTACTTTACCTGCTCCAAAGTGTTCATGTACTACATAATCTCCAACTTTATAGTCGACATCTTCATCTCTAATAACATCTTCTTTATTAATATGTTTAACTTCTTCAGTCTTTTTAGTATTACTATCGATTAGACTCTCATCTATTTCACTTATAAATCTACTTGGAGGATTAATACTATCTTCTCCAAATAAAACTCTTCTTCTAGCATTTAAGAGATATAGTTTTTCTTTCGCTCTAGTTATAGCGACATAACAAAGTCTTCTTTCTTCTTCTGTTTCACTAGCACTCATCAAACTATTACGATGTGGGAATATTCCTTCTTCTAGTCCTAGAACAAAGACTATATCATATTCTAGTCCTTTAACAGAGTGAATAGTCATTAGACTTACTTTATGACGTGAATCTTTATATTCATCTTTATCATTAACTAGACTTACTTCATATAAGAAGTCTTCTAATGATACAAGTCCCATCCTCTCTTCAAATGCTTTAGTAATAGATTTAAACTCTTCAAGGTTTTCTAATCTTACTTCACTTTCAATACTCTTTTCGCTTTCAAGTTCTGCTTTCATACCAGTAGAGTCTAGTACTTTATCTATTAATTCGGTTAAGGTGACACTTTCTGCTACTTTTTGTAAAGAGATAATCAAGTCTTTAAACTTCTCTTCTTTACCTCCATCTATCGCTTCAAATAGACTTATACCTTCTTTATCAGCTTTTTCCGTTAAGTGTTCTATTGTTCTTAGCCCTATTCCTCTTTTAGGAGTATTAATAACTCTTAAAAAACTGACATCATCTTTAGGATTAAAGATTAGTTTTAAATAGGCAAGTAAGTCTTTAATCTCTTTTCTTTGATAGAAACTAAAACCTCCAACAATACGATAAGGAATATTATCTTTTAAGAGTTCTTCTTCTATTACACGTGACTGAGCATTAGTTCTATAAAGTATGGCAATATCACTAGCATCTTTACCACTATCTAAAAGTTTTTTTATCTCCATTGCAGCATAGTGACTCTCATCTTTTTCATCATAGGCTCTATAATAGGTTATCTTATCTCCCTCACCTTTAGTAGACCATAGATTTTTCTCTTTTCTTTTCTCATTATTTTTAATAACACAGTTTGCAGCATCTAGAATGGTCTTAGTAGAACGATAATTCTGTTCTAGTTTAATACTTAAAGCATTAGGATAATCTTTTTCAAAGTTTAAGATATTTTTGTAATTGGCACCACGGAACCCATATATCGCTTGGTCAGCATCTCCTACTACACAAATATTTTTGTATTTAGCACTTATCATTTTGGATAATATATACTGAGCTTCATTTGTATCTTGATACTCATCTATCAATATGTATTTATAACGTTCTTGATATCTTTGTAAAACTTCAGGATGTTTTCTAAAAAGAGTTATAGGTAGAAGTAATAAATCATCAAAGTCCATGGCATTGTTCTTCTTTAGTTTATCTTCATATTTATAATAGACTTCACTTACAACATTTTCATAGTCACTTGCAATATATCTTTCATAATCTTTTGGAGAGATAAGCTCATTTTTACAATTACTTATTTTATTTCTAATGGCTTTAGGATTATAGATTTTAGGGTCATAGTTTAGGTTTTTTAATATTTTTTTAACGATAGTTAGAGAGTCATCACTATCCATGATTACAAAGTTATTACTATAGCCTAACTTATCATAGTTTTCTCTTAATATTTTAAGGCCAAAGGAATGGAATGTTGATATTTGAATGTACTTGGCAACACTTCCTATCATTTTATCAACACGTTCTCTCATCTCTAAAGCAGCTTTATTAGTAAAGGTTATGGCAAGTATCTCATAAGGAGATATATCTAACTCTTCTATTAGATAGGCAATTTTCGTAGTTAAGACTTTAGTCTTACCAGACCCAGCCCCTGCTAGTATTAAAAGAGGTCCTTCATTATATAAAACGGCCTTTTTTTGTTCTTCATTTAAGTTATCTAAATCTATATTACTCATATTATTACCTACTTCCTAATTCATTATATCATTATTTTAAGGAGGGGAAAAGAAAAAGAAGAACTTTACTCTTCTTTCATGTCGGCATCTAAGGCATAGAGAAAATAATTTATATTACGATAGAAGTTATCAATGGCAAGGGGTTCTATTATAAAATATAGTTTAGCATCTAGTAAATCTTTTAACATATCTCTTATTAATAGTCTTATTCTTCTAATAATAGTGATACTTCTTTCTGTTAAGTTCTGTTGATTTTCTGGAGATAGAGGTAAATTATTATAATCTTCTAGTAACTTTGGATATGTTTCATTTAAAATGTTATTTAATGTTTCAATATAGGATGTAGCATTTGGATCTATTAGGCCTCTTAAGAATGATGTTATCTCATATGCAGTTATATTATAGCCATACTCTGTATCTAGGGCAATAATAGGGTCTTTTCTTATTCTTTCTTTTAATCTATTTAACTCTCCTATATATAGTTCTATTGTTATAATCATAAAGTTATACATCGTAGGATATGAATAGGAAAATAGATTATTAGATGTCATTTCATCTCTTATTTCTCTTGCAAGATTTATAAACTCATTTGCAATAGACGTGGCTCTATCATTAAAAGATGTCAAGGTTGTAATTAACTCATTATTTACTTCAAATGTATCTGTCGGAGTAAGTTTAAGTTGCATCTCTGTTATATCGGTGCCTAGATTTAAATTAAAAAGTTTTTCTGTTAATCTTTCTATAGGCAAGGTATACTCTGTATAAAATATTTGATAATTTAGTCCTTTAGATGGCACTTTTCCGTTAGTTAAGGTTACTATTTCTCTACCTAAATCTTGACTTTCTCTAGCAAGAATATAAGCTCTTTTCTTATAAGGGTTATCTCCATAAAAGGAAAGTTCAATATTAATACAAAAATCTCTTAGTGTTCTTAAATAATATAGATTAGCATCTATAGACTCTTTATAAAACTCTTCTTCTGTTAACATTTTATCACCAATAAAAGTATATGCAAAAAGAGATAGTATTTTAACTAATCTCTTATGCTTTGATATAATTTATTTAACTCTGTAAGAGGGTTATCTTCAACATTTTTTTCTTCTTTCGCTTGTTCTTTAACTTTTTCTTCTTTTAGTATTTTAACCATAAGCTTATACTCATCTAAGGTAAAGTTTTGTCCTAATAAGTTTATAGCAGGTTGTTCTTCTTTCTTTTCTTGTTTTGGTTCTTCTATAACAACTTGTTTTTTAGGAACTTTATAAGCTTCTTTAACATCAAAATCATGAATTATATTATAGTTTGTAAAAGATTCTACTTGGATTAAATTATGTTTATATTGATATTTTCTTATAAGATAGTAAATTCCTAGAACTACCATCCAAAAGACAAAGATAAACATACTTAATTCTAAAAGACTTCTAACAGCATTACTGCTATATAATTCTGTGATATTAAAGACATCTAGGTTAAGTGTAGCGATTTGTGATATCGCTAATATAAATAAGTACATAATGATAGCGAACGCCGTAGAATTTATAACTTTTAACTTAAAGTCTGCTTTACTACTAAATATTGTTTTAAATAAAACCACATTAGTTATAATTAACATAAGAAGATAAATAACAATATTTGGAAAGTAATAAGTTATAAACACTTCATTAATAGCATAATCTAACAAGGTCATAAAACTACTACCATACTGGAAGGCTATAAAGATAAAGCCTGCTAGATATAATAGAATATAAGTTCTTTTACTTTGCTTTCTATTAGAACCATTAGTAGTAATAAATATGATAGTTAGAATTACTATTAAAGCTAATATCATTAGATATAAGTTTTTAGATGTAATTAAATTAAAAACTGTTTGTAATTTTGTTATCAATGATAATGGACTCATTAATAACACCCCCTTTTATTTATTCGACACTATCTAGTTCTGCTATATAAATAGTTTGTGTAGAACTATCATCTTTAGTACAGGTAATTAAGGTAAGTGTCGATTTATCATAATTTCTCTTAATAGAGACAGTACCTGTATTTTTTTGTATATATATATTTGTTATTTTGTATTTGTAGTTTATACCAGCATAGGTAACTATAGCTTCATCTCCTACTTCTAGTTTGTACAAGTTTTTAAAGAAAGCTTTCCAACCAGTACCAGAGTGTCCTGCTATTATTAAGTTACCATTAGTAACATCTGGCATATCACTACCTTTTATTATTTCTATATTTGCTTCTACAGTATTAAGCTTTGATGTAATATTGTAAAAACCCCTTTTAAACTTTATTTTTGGTATTTCTAAGTAGCCAATATAACTTTCAATATCTTGATAATTTTTTGTTTTTGTTTCTTCTTCATCAGTATTAACTTCTGTAGTGTTAACATCATATATTTCATTCTCACGATTATCATATATCTGCTCGTTCATATAATCATAGGCGAATAGTTTTTTATCACTGATGAAGTTATAAAGAATAAAGAATCCTCCAATTGTTATTACAAAGGCTCCGATAAGAGCGACTGTACTAGGAGAGATTCTTTTCTTCTTATTTAACTTTTTGTTTTTTGCCATTGTAGTATACGAATCCTACTCCGGATATTAAAAGCGCTGATCCAAATAAAGTACTTATTAGGGATTTACTACTTCCAGTAAATGGAACTTCTACTATTTCATTATTTTCAAAGAAAACTAAGGCAGTAGGTGTTTCATCACTGATTGTAAATGTATATATTTCATCACTCTTTGTATATCCTTCAGGAGCTTCTTTTTCTTCTACTGTATATTTGCCATCTTTTAATCCTGTAAGAGTGTGTCCTTCTTCTGTTGATGTAAACTCATCTACTATATTGCCATCACTATCTCTGATTATAAGTACGGCTCCTGATATTGGATTACCTGTTTTACCATCAACTTTAAAGATGGTTACTAATTTTTCAATAGCTTTGTTTTCAATTGTAATTTCTACTTTGTTATTAGTATCGCTGATTGTGAAGTTATATACTTTATCTGTTTTCTCATAACCTTTAGGAGCACTTTTCTCTTCTACTGTATATGTTCCATCTGCTAAATTTTCTAAGATGTGTGATTTTGTTGTAGTAGTAAATTCTTCTACGACCTTTCCATTAGCATCTTTTACTACTAAGACAGCTCCTGCAACTGGTTTTTTAGTAACTGAATCTATTTTTATAATTTCTGCTGTTTTTTCAATTAATTTATTTTTTATAGTAATTTTAGCTTTATTATTTGTATCACTGATTGTAAATTTAAATACTTCATTTGTTTTCTCATAGCCTTTAGGAGCAGTTTTCTCTTCTACTGTATATGTTCCATCAGCTAAGTCTTTTAGAACATGCGCACTTGTTGTAGTAGTAAATTCTTCTACGACTTTTCCATTAGCATCTTTTACTACTAAGACAGCTCCTGCTACGGCTTTACCTGTTTCAGCATCTACTTTTATGATAGTCGCTTCTTTATTTATTTCATCATTTCTAAATCTAATTGAGATATTTCTATTAGTATCACTGATTGTGAATTTTACTACTTGATCATTTAGGATATAACCAGCTGGTGCTTTAGTTTCTTGTAATGTATAAGTACCATTTGGTAAGTTTTTAATTACATGTGATGATGTTGTAGATGTCCAAGTTGCAACGGTCTTACCAGCACTATCTTTTACTACAAAAGTAGCTCCTGCTAGTGGTTTATTAGTAGCATCATCTATTTTAGTAATAGTAACTTTACTTGTTGAAAGTGTTAAATTAGTTTGATCTGTTACAGTCGATGTATCTGGATATAATGCAGAACCAAATACACTTTGTTTTGTTGGATCACTTGATTTATACATATAAGCTTTATTTATTGAACCTGTTGCTGTTGCTTTAACTGTAATATTTAAATTACCTACATCAACAGAATCAACTGGTATTCTAACTTTAAAGCTTTCATTTGTTGCAAATGATGTTTGAGCTGCTCCAGTAGAAGCATTAACTACTGTTGTTCCTGATGGAGCCCCACTTAATGAGATTGTATAATTACCTGTTGTATATAATGTTTTTACACTAATAGCATTAGATTCATAATATTTTTTATCACTTGATAAGTTTAGTGAAGTATCATTATTTACTAAACTTATAGCTGGAGTAGCATATGAACTAACTTTTTCTGCACCCTCAACTAATTTTTTTATGTGTGGTCTTAAATTATGTGGATCTGAACCAGTAGTTTTAAAGCTATCTGGTAAGTTGTGAGTCCCCATATGTAGGTCCATGTACCACCATAACGCAGCTTGTGTAATATAGTAGTCCATATCATCATTACCAGTTATACTAGTTCTAGGAAAACCATTTGATAAGATATAAGCGATCGGTGCAGGTGCTTCTCCTTCTAGTGTCATAGTAACACCATATGGAATACCTAAATTCATGTCACGACAGTAAACATAACCACCTAAACTACTAGTTAGTTTACCATAGTGCCAATTATCAATATAGCCTTCTAATAATTTTTCACTATCTGCTGTAAAAGTTGTTGGAGCAGAAGATGCTGCATTTGTTCCTGTTAAAGTAAATATACCCAGCGTTGCAATTAAAACTGCTAGTATCATTAATTTGAATTTATGCATTTTTAATTTTTTCATTTAAAATCCCCCCAATTTGTTTTTGTGCCTATATTATAACACTTTTTTTATAAATATGCAAGATATTTCGAAAAATAGCAAAAAGTAGAGCTGTTTAAACAATAAATCAGTTCTACTATATTATATTAATATTTTATTTTTCTTTAACTTCTTTAGATTCTAGTTTTTCTAGTACATCACTAACTACATCGATGGCTTTTAATCTTAACTCTTCAGCTGCTTTTTCTAAGACTGGTGTTCCTTTAGCAACTGCAAGATTAACTAAATCTTGACATTTTTTCTTTATATCTTCACCTTTTTTCTTAGCAATCTTTAAAGCCTTTTCTTTATCTAAATCTTCTAGTTCAGCTTTAATTTCATCTACTTTCTCTTCAAACATCGCTTTAACTTCTTCAGTATCTACTGATTTTATTTTAGCAACGACGTTATCTAACTTTTCTTTTAAATCTTTTCTTGTTTCACTACCTTTTTTAGGTGCAAATAAAATTCCTAGGCCTGCACCAATAGCAGCTCCTGCTACAAATTTTCCAATTCCACTTTTTTTACTCATCAATATCTCCCTTTCCTTTCCTATTAAATATACTTGTTATAAAATTAACAATACTCCCAACAACAGTATCAGTAACTAAAGTTAATTTATTACTAACAGTATCAACTAAATTAAAGACTCCATCTAAATTGTCTAGTTTTTTCTTGGTATCATCTAAAATAGCATCTACTTTATTTAGTGTGTCTAACGCTTTTAAAGCTAGAACTATTAAAATAATTACTAATACTATTAATAGACTATCCAAAATAACCCCTAATAATTCCACTTTTTATTCTCCTTTCTTCTCATCATACATTGAATCGATTAAATCAAATAGATTATCTTCAATGCTAGTATCATCATTTTTAGGTTCCTCTTCATCAAAATTCTTTAAATCTGTTCTTCTACCTGTCGCTTTTTCATGAGAAACATCTTTATAGTCGATGTTATACTCTAATCCTAAATCACTATAGTATTCTTCAGCATCTCCCATAGTAACTTTTGCAACTGATGGAGTATTATCATCACTAATATCTAGAAGGCTATCTTCTTCTTTAATAATAAAATCTGTTTCTTTTTCAGCGTCTTCTGGGGGTTCTTTTTGTTTGTTTGAAGTAAGCTCTTCTTCAAAGATATCATCACTATTGCCATAAGCCTTTTCTCTAACACTATCAACATCAATATTTTTTGACTTATAACTACTAGTTATTCTAACTTCTTTTTTTGTCACAATATCGTCTTTTTTGTAGTTTTGGTCTAAAACACCATAAATTGGAGAAATAATTGGAGAAGGATGAAATATTTTCTTTTCTTTTTGTCTAGAAACACTTCCATATTCATGTATCTTTATTTCGTTATCATTAAGAGAACCATAAAGATTTTTCTCTTCATGTTTTTTATCCCCTTGATATAAAGGTCTTGTTTCTTTAACTTCTTTTTTTATAGGTTTAGGTTTTTCTTCTTTTTTAGATTCTACTTTAGGAAGTGGTTTTGGTTCTTTCTTTTCCTCTAAGTCAATAAAATCATCATCTAAGATAGCTTTAAACTTAAAATCTCTATTAGGAGTTTCAACCTTTGTCTCTTTCTTCTCTTCTTCAACTATTAAATCTTCCTTTGGCGCTTGTTTCTTAGGTTTATCTTCAACTATTATTTTTTTGGCAATAGGTTTTTCTTTCTTCTTTACTTCTTTTTTTTCTTCAACTTCTACATATTCTTCTTCAAAAAGAGCATTTTTTAATTTATCTAGTAGTTTCATGAATTTACTCCACCTTTCTTAGTTTTCTTCTATTTCTATTCTATCTTCGCTAGTATTCTTATCGCCATAGCCTTCATAGATACCATATTTTTCCTCATATTCTAGATAGGTATCCTTTGTAGCAGTACTGCCTTTTGGTTTCATAACGTCATATGTATCTTCTTTATAATTTAGGACATTGTTACCTATAAGACTCTCTAAAACTGTTCTGTTAAATTCTAGAGACTTTAAAATACTACTCATATTTATAATAGCACTTTTTATCTCATTTTCTTTAACAAATGCTTCAATTTTACCATAATTGTACATGTATTCTATAAAATATCTATCTGTATCTTCTATTTTTGTTATTTCTAAATAACCTTTTTTCTTGTTATAGTTTAATTCTTTAGAAAAGTATGCTTTTTTATTTACTTTGTAATCTGCCTCTTCTTTGTTATAGTAACTAACAACATCAATATAGAAATAGTAGGTATTATTGTATTCATCTTTTAAACTAGCATTATATTCGTCTTTTTCTAATAGTTTTAAGCCTTTAGGTATATAGTACTCATATCCTTCAAAGACATTATTAGATAGGTTCGTATTACTTTCTAGCATAACATCTACTACTTCATCTATACTCATATTGGTTAAGTTATTACAACCTGTTAGAGTTAAGACAGCGATTATTAATAAAATTATTTTCTTTTTCAATATGCAACACCTACTCTTATATAATTATAGCAAATAAATATTTAGTTTGTCACTTCTTTTGTGCAAAAAGATGATAGACATTTTTCCCTATTTTATTAAAACGCATCTCATATTCACTCATAATTATATCAGTATGGGTTTTATGATAGTCAAATGAGATATCACTTAAGGCATAGCCATTACTACTTAAAGTTTCAAGGGAATAGATAAATAAATCTTCATTATCAGTTTTCATTTCTATTCTTTTAGTATCTTTAAATAAAGTATCATACTTATCTAAAAATATTTTACTAGTTAAACGTCTATTGTGCCATCTTGTCTTAGGCCATGGGTCTGAGAAGTTTAAATAGATTAAATCTATCTCTTTAGAAAATACTTTATCTATATCTAGAGCGTTCATTCTAATTAGTTTTAAATTATCTAAGTCATTAGGAATTTTTTTTATCGCTTTTGCCATAACACTATCAAACTTTTCTATTCCTATATAGTTAATATCTTTGTATTTAAGGGCATTTTCTAGAATAAATTTACCTTTACCCATACCTATTTCAATATAGATAGGATTATCATTATTAAATAGTTCTTTCCATTTTCCTTTATAGTCTTCAGGGTTTTTAATTAAGTATTTACAATTATTTAATATTTCTTCTTTATCTTTAACATTTCTTAATCTCATATTATTGTCTCCTTTTTACATAGCATATTTTATCATAAATAAATAATCTTTTGAATATAATATCTTGAAAGTGAGGAAAAATATATGAATCAAGGTATGCCTATGTGGCCAATGAATCCTAATATGAATCCTAATATGGGAGGTTGGCAAAACTCTAATAATATGAATCAAAGACTTAATAGTCTAGAAAATCAAGTTAATAGACTTGAAAGACAAATGAGAAGATTAGAAAATAGGGTTAATAGAATTGAATCATCTATGATTAGTCCAAGAAGTTATGATAGTCAATCTACTGGTTATGGTAATAGTAATGATAAATATATGATGTAAAGAGCTTAGGCTCTTTATTTTTTTGTTAGAGAAAAAAAATTTGGGCATACTAAAATTGACAGTTATAGTTAAATAAATTATACTTTATATAGGAAGTGACCATATGGAATTAAGAGTTTTAGAAAAAAATGAATATGAAAAATTTGTAAAGAATAATCCTTATAAAAGCCATTTTTTACAGTCTTATGATTGGGGACAATTATCTAGGGAAGAAAGAGGTCTTACTCCTTATTATTTAGGACTTGATGATAATGGCAAAATTGTAGGGGCAACTTTACTTTTAAAGAAAAGTTTACCTTTAGGATTATGTTATTTATATGCACCAAGGGGTTATGTAATTAATTTTAATGATCAAAAAATATTAAAAACATTTACAGATGAAGTTGTCAAATTTGCAAAAAGAAAAAAGGCAATTTACGTAAAGATTGATCCTGATATTATTTGGAAGAAGGAAGATTATAAAGGTGAAATAACTGAGATTGAAGCGAAAGATAAAAATATATATAATGAATTACTTAGATTAGGTTATAAACACTTAGGCTTTACTAAAAACTTTGAAACAAGGCAACCAAGATATACTTTTAGAATAGATTTAAATCAGTCTATGGAAGAGATTGAGAGTCATTTTTCAAAGACTACAAAACAAAGAATTGCCAAGTCTCTTAAACTTAAGACGAAAGTAGAGATCGGAACGGAAAAAGATTTAGAAACCTTTTATCATTTGATGATGTTAACTGAGTCAAGAAAGGACTTTGTTTCTTATGAAATAGATTATTATAAAACATTATATAAATTATTTAATGAAGATAATAAGGCAACTTTATTTTTAGGTAAGGTTAATATTAAGGATAGTTTAGAAGTACTAAATAGTGATTTAGATGAAGTTAAAGAAAAAATAGATGAACTTCCTAAAGAGAATATGTCTAAGAGTGCTAAGAATAAGCTTAAGGAGTTTACAAGACAAAAAGAAAATCTCGAAAAAGAAGTAGAGAAATATAATAACTATTTAAAAGAATATGGAGAGGAAGTTACTTTATCTGCCCATATGATAATAGAATATGGGGATAAAGCTTGGGTTCTATATGCAGGTAATCATAATATCTTAACAGAAACTTATGTTAATTATCATACATACTTTGAACATTTAAAATTCTGTAAAGATAGAGGATTAAAAATATATGATCAGTTTGGCACAGTTGGAGATTTATCTAAAGATAATCCTAGACTTGGTCTTCATGAATTTAAAAAGAAATTCGGCGGAGACTATGTTGAGTTTATGGGAGAATTTGACTATGTTGTTAAACCAATCTATTACTTTGCTTTTACAAAGTTAGTACCAATTTATAGAAATATGATTAAAAAAAGAAAGAAGAAGGAACTTAATGATGAGATTAAAAGAGATTAGTTTTGAAGAATTAGAAAACTTTGCTTTAACTACTGATGAAGCGACTTTTCACCAGACTAAAGGTTGGGCTAAATTAAAAGAACATAATGGCTGGCAGCATTATGTAGTAGGTTTATATGATGAAGATAAAATAAAAGGAGCGGCTTTACTTCTTGCAAAGTGTGTTCCTATTGTTAAGAAGTATATGTTTTATTCACCTCGGGGCTTTTTAATAGATTATCATGACTATAATTTATTAAAAGTGTTTACAGAAGAAGTTAAGAGGTTTATTAAAAATAAAGGTGGTATTTTTATCAAGATAGACCCTTATGTTATGTATAAACAAAGAGATATTAATGGTGATTTAGTTAAAGATGGTATAGATAATAGTGATACTGTTGATAATTTAAAGAAGTTAGGTTATAAACATTTTGGATTTAATTTAATGCAGGATGCTCTACAACCTAGATGGATGCATACTATTACAGTTAAAGGTAAATCTGTCTCTGAGGTTATGAAGGATATGGACCCTAAGACAAGACAGATTTTAAGAAAAAATGAAAGACTTGGCGTAAGAGTGCGGGAAATAACAAGAGATGAGTTACCTATATTTAAAGATATTATGCAACATACAGGTGAACGTAGAGAATTCATTGATAGACCTTTATCATATTATGAGAATATGTGGGATAGTTTGCATGATGATGGTATTTTAAAAATATTAATTGCGGAGATTGATTTTGATGAAGAGATAGAAAATACAAAAAAAGAAATTGATAATTTAAAGAAGTCTATTGAAAACAGACGAAAACAATATGAAGATAAGAGTAAACCTATGAATGAGAAAAAATATCATAGTAAGCAAGAGTTTGAGAAGAGTGAGATTAAAAGACTTGAGAAAAATATTGAAAAAGCTAAAGATATGAAAGAAAAGTATGGAGATAAGCCTATACTTGGAGGAATTTTATTCTTAATCTATGGTAAGGAAGTATTATCACTTTATGGAGGTTCTAAAGCAGAACTTATGAGTTTTCAGTCTGCTTATACTCTTCACTTTGCAGGGGTTAAGTATGCAATTGAAAATGGTTATGATACATATAACTTCTATGGTATTACAGGAGACTTTAGTGAGAATAATCCTTTACTTGGACTATATCTATTTAAGAAAAGTTTTGGAGGACAAGTAGTAGAACTAATTGGGGAATTTGATCTTATTATTAGTCCTTTCTGGTATCACGCTTATAAGATTAGTTATGCCCTTTATCATAAACTTAAGAATATTAACAGATGATAAAAAGTTATTCCAGTTTAATGGAATAACTTTTTACATTTCGAATGTTAATAGTATTGGCAAGTGGTCACTGTATTTAGTATCTATTACTTTTGTTTCTTTAACTTTAATATCTTTAGTAGTAAATATATAGTCTAACTTCCAATTTAACTCTGTTTCTGTGAAGCCATTATATGAAAAATGTTTTGTAGTCCAAGTATTAGAAGTATCATTATTTATTAGTTTTTCTTCTAACCATTTTATATATTTAGAAGTTTTGTTAGTATTAAAATCTCCTGTTAAGATATAGTTATCTTTTTTTATACAATTAATAAGATTAGTTACTTCTTTATCTTTTTCTTCAGTTTCTATGAATTTATCTGTATAAGATAAATGGGTAGTACCTATAGTTAATTCTTTTTCATTTATCTTTACTTTAGCTTCTACATATACTCTTCCTTCTTTAGAGTAGTCATTCTTATTATCAGTAGGCTTTTGGACATAAGTATAATTTTTATCATATAAAGGATACTTTGATAGAATAGTATTACACTGACTATAACCATCTAAAAATGTATCTGCTTTCTCATAATAGAAGTAAGGGTACACTTCTTTTAGTTTTCTTATTTTTATATCATTATCATCTTTAATTGCTAATTCTTGAATACATACAATGTCTGCATCTATTCTTTTTAGTTCTTTAATGATATTATCTATATCTTCTTTATTCCATATGTTCCATTGTAATAATCTTGTCATATTTTCTCCTTTACTTTAACTCAAATTTTATTTTACCTTTTCCTTTTGATGAAGTAATCGTTGCTATTGCTCCATTTATTATAGTCATTCTAGGGGAGACGTGTCCTATATCTGCATTTATAATTATAGGTATATTTAAATCTTTTAGAGATTCATAAATTGCCTCTTCATAAGAAATATCATAATAACTGTTACAAGCATAAACTCTACTGAAAAGTATGCCTTTGGTGTATTTAAAATAACCATTATCTTTAAGTTTCCAAAGGGTTCTAATAAGTGATTCACTAGATAACTCACAAACATCAAAGTACCAAATAATACCATCATCTTTATACTTTTCTAGAAAATCTTTAGTTTTATCAAATCTTGTGCCGAAAAGTTCTGTAATAAGGTCAAGGCATCCACCAATCATTCTTCCTTTTATGTTAATAACCTCTTCATTATTTAAATTTTTCCAATAGACTTTCTTTGTTAGATTAAATGGTTCTAATCCTGTTATTAATTTCTTATCTTCTTCATATTTAGAAAAGTTTGTCTGTTCTACCATATTACCTTTTAATATTTCAAGATTATTTTCTAATGATTTATGCCAAGGCTCCATTCCAAATGTTTTAAAATTATCAGCATAAATAGTGGCAATATCTAAGTTAGTTGTAATTGTAAATAGTAGCCCTGTTGGATCAGAATATCCTTGTAACCATTTAGGATTATCTTTAATAGTATTAAAGTCTAATTCACTTAACATTTCAAGTAAGAAGTCTCCTCCACCAGATGTAATAATTGCATTAACCTCTTTATCTTCATAAAGACTTTCTAATTCACTTGCTCTTTCCTTACTAGTACTACTTCTTCCTTTAACACTACATCTAACATTGGGTGTTTCTTTTATATTAAAACCTTTTTCTTCAAAGGTTTTAATGGCATTATCTAATCTTTTAAGTTTAACTTCATCAGTAATACCATCTGAAGGTGCAGTTACACCGATAGTATCTTTTTCTTTTAGAAATTCTGGATAAATCATAAGTCCTCCTTTTCTACTTAGACATAAAATTTAAAATTTCTAGCAATTTAGATTCATTAATAACATTTTTCTTTTTAAAATCTATAGCCCTAGGCCAATCATCATCATGCCAAATTTCGTTAAATATTTCTATATCATTATCATATCTTGGAAAAGCATGATAATGAACAAAATTGTCGTGCATCATCATTATTAGATAATTAAACTTAACAGCACCAAATTTTTCTTTGCATGTTTCTTCATACCACTTTATTACAGAAGGAAATTCTGCTGCCTCTTCTTTTAAAACTTTTCCAACTGATTCTGTTTGTCTTTTTAACAATATAACAGCAGAACCCAATGTTGTTTGACTCTCTCGTATACATACTATCCAATATTTAAAATCTTTTATACATCTTTCTTTTGGTTTAAACTTTTCCATAAATTCTAAATTATCCATTTTTTTCCTCCTCTTTCCAAGGCATAATTGTTAATTTTGGCCAGTTCTTTTTCCACTTATTTACTTTCTTTAAATAATCTTCTTCTTTGAAATCTATTTTTACGGGTCTTATTATCATATTAAACAAATCATTAAGTCCATATGGCGCGGTTACTATTAATTTATTATTCTCAAGTCTTACACCTATACAAGTTATAGTTGTTCCCCATCTTGCAATTGCATCTTCAACACTTTTATATGGTTTTATGTTTTTCCCATATTTTTCGTTATACCATATATGTACTCTTGCTTCATTTTTTATATCTAATTTTATATTTAAATCACTTAACAAGTCTTCTATATATTTAATAACTATATCTTCTTTTTCATAAGAGGTATCTTCATCATAATAAACAATATCATAATCATTTATATTTGCACCTATTTTAAAACCATGAAGATAGTTAAAGACAGTTTGGTTAATACAGCCAGCTCCTACATAATAATTTTTTAAGTTAGATTTCTCTAATCGTCTTAATACTTCTTTTAAAGTTTCATTTTTGAATAGTATTTCTTCTAAATCTTTTAATTGTTCATTTAAGTACTCCTTAATGTCTTATTTTATGGATCAATTTTATTAGACAATAAACTGGCGATGTCTTTATTTCAAATTCACCTATTAACTCTTCTACAAAGCCATTAAAGCCTGTTTTAAATTCATAGATACCATAGTCTTTATCATTTTTATCATCAAAGGTATTAGGTATCCCATAGAAGTTATATCTATCATAGCCATTATTAATAGCATATTTAATCATTTCCCACTGGATTAAGTACTGTGAATTATAAGATAAGAATTCTTCATAATTACCACTAGATAGATATACTACTTCCGGTTTAGTCATTATGAACATAGAACCTGATAGAGTGATAACATCTCCATATTTTTCTTTTTCTTCCTTCGCTAATTCTATCTTCTTATTCAAACCATTAATAGTCTCATCTAAAGCTTTTCTTTTACCATTATTATTTTTATTATCACTAAGCTTATTCTTCTTATCAATATTACTTTCTAATTCATTTTCTAGCATTTTAATATATTTAGATAAATCTAGTTTAGTTACTAAATACTTTATTTCATTTTTCTTACTAAACAAGTCATACATATTTTTATAATAGTTAATATTTCTAATATCAAATCCTTTTCTTGAACCAGTACTTTGCATTATTTTATAAAATTCATCTAAATTATCTTTTGTTAGTTCTACTATCTCTACTCCGTTTTTAATATTTTTTCTAATTAAGTTTCTAGTGTTAGGTTTCATATTTTTCATTATTTCATCTTCTGTTTTATCTTTTGTATCTAAAGCATACATAAAGGTTACTTGTTCTCTATCATCATAAGGAACACTAGTAAATCCTGTATTTAAAATAGTATTTACAATGTTTGTATTATCATAACCATCTTTAATTATTTCTCCTTTACCATTACGTTCTTTGTAAGGTACATAAGGGTCAATTCTTAGAACATAACCATTATGTTTTTTGACGAAATCTGTTAGTAGTTTTAAAAATGTTGTTAGTATCTTTTCATCAGTATAATCTACTAAAGGTCCTCGTGGAGCGTAAAATTCATATTTATTAAAATGTCTTTTCTTACCTACTAGAAGAGTCGCTCCAACTAGTTTATCATTATCATATAATCCTAAATAATAAGGAGTCCAACTATTAAGTTTTCTTAGTTTACCTATTTCTTCTGTTTGCATAAAAGTTCTATAAGGACTCTTCTTAGCATAATTTTCAAACGTCTTAACATCTATTTCTTTTAATGTCATTTTATTTCCTCCTAAACTTACTAGTTATCTTATTTATTAGTTTACTCCCAAATACTTCTTCTATTAAATTAAATTTATGAGCGACAAAGAAATATACTAATATACCAATAAGAGCATAAATAGCGATAATTGGAATATTTAATAGTCTTGAAGATGTATAGATAGGAATAAATAGTTTTAATATGAAAAGTACTGCTAACATAGCGATATCTGCTAGAAGTATTTTACCTAAGAGTCTAAATGTTGGCATATAACTTACACCACATTTTCTTTTTAGGAAGATTAGACATAGAATAATTCCTACGGCATAACCTAGTATAGTTGCAGTTATTGAACCATAAACAGGTACAAAACCTAAGTTATGGAAAAGATTAATTAGTGGAACATTTAATACTAATTTTATTAATACTCCTACTACTAGAGAAATTAAAACTTCTTTATAGTATTTTAGAACTTGTACTATTGATACTAATGCTGTATAAGTTGATATTGTTAAAGCGACAAAGACAAAGTATTTAATTGTTACTGCTCCGTATGCACTATTATTACCATAGAATACTTCCCAGACAGGTTCACTTAAGAAAGATAGTCCTAAAGTCATAGGAACTGATATGAATAGTAATACTTGTAGAGTTTGATTTATTTTATGATGAATATCTTTTTTATCTTTTTTTACCGAAGCTGATGTAAGGTTTGGTATTAAACTTACAATGATACCTGTTGAGATAGATACAATAATCATATTGATTTTATTACCCCAAGTAGAGATTACACTCATAATGTTTTCAGCTTGGGCGGTAGTATAACCAATATCATTTACCATAGTCTTGACAATAGTTGTCATATCAATAAAGTCATAACATGATTTAAAAACATCTATCATAATGAATGGTAAGGCATACCAAAATATTTTTATTAATATTTCTTTAGTTTTAATTACAGGTTCATCAACATCAAGAGCTTTTTCATGTAGCTGTTTTTTATTCTTTTTAACTTTATCTAATAAGTAGAAATATGCGAATATCGCTCCTGCTGTCGCACCAAATACGGCAACTCCTACTCCTGTTTGTAAAGATAAATTAAAGACATTAATAGCGAAGAAACTACCTGCTACTATAATAATTACTCTTACTAATTGTTCTAATACTTGACTAATAGATGGAGGGGTTATAAATTTATGTCCTTCTAAATAACCTCTATAAATACTAAGGGTTGGTACAATAAGTATAGCAGTGGCAATTACTCTTACTACCATTGTTACATCTTCTAGTGTATTACCACCTTCTAAGTCTCCAAGAATCGCTTTAGCAATATCAGGAGCGAAGATAAAGAGAATTATAAAGATAGTAATTCCCATAATAATGGCAAGACGTCTACCTAATTTAAAAGCTTTCTCCTTAGCATTATAATAACCTAAGGTCTGATACTCACTAATTATTTTACTAATAGCATTAGGAATACCTGCACAGGATAAAGATTGAAATAAATTATAGATTGTATAGGCATAACCATATAAGGCTCCTCCCTGTCCTCCTATAATTGCATAAAATGGTATTACATAAAGCATTCCTAGTATTTTACTACCTACTATACCTAATGTGGCAATAAAGGCTCCATTTAGAAATGAGTTTTGTTTTAATTCTTTATTTTTCTTTGTCTTTGTTTTTGCCATGTTACAGCCTCCAATTTCTTTAAATATAATACCATATTATTGAAAAGTTTTAAAGTAACTTGTATAATTAAAGAAGATAGAGGTGATTTTGTGGAACTTAGAGAATTAACAAGAAAAGAGTTTGATAGTTATGCTCTTAATCACCCCTTAAGTAGTTTTCAACAAACAAGTTCTTGGGGGAGATTTATGGAAGGAGATAAATTCCATGCTTATTATGTAGGGGGATTTATTAAAGAACGTTTAGTAGGGGCGAGTTTACTTCTTTCTTATGAGAGAAAAAAAGGTAAGGAGAGATTATTCTATGCTCCTCGTGGATTTTTAATAGATTATAAGAATGAAGAACTATTAAAAGAGTTCACTGAAGAAGTTAAGAAGTTTATTATAGAAAAACACGGAGTATTCTTAAAAATAGATCCTTATATTTTAGTAAGAGATAGAGATAATGAAGGAAATATCATAGAAGGTGGAGTCTATAATGACTTTGTAGAAGTTAATCTTACTAATGCTAACTTTATTAAGGTTGATGATAAAATACAACCTAAATGGCTCAGTAGAATTAATTTAAAAGAGAAGACTATAGATGATATCTTTAATAACTTTAGTCCTAAAGCAAGGCAGACGGTTAGAAGAAATGAAAGACTAGGATTTAAAGTAAGAGACTTTGATTTTAAGGATATAGATAAATTTATAGATATTATTAATAATGAAAGTAGAAAGTATAATACTATCGTCCCTACTAAAACTTTCTATCTAGACTTAAAACAGACTTTTGATGGTAATATTAAGTTTATGGAAGTTTATTTTAAGAAAGATGAAGTTACCAACAATATTGATAAGATGATTATTGATGTTAATAAGGAAAAGGAAGTTAGAATAAATAACTATCACAACTCAAAGATGACTGCAGAATATTTTATTGATAAAGAATTAGAAGATGAAGAAGAGATTAAAAGACTAGAGAGTTTAAAAAAATATTTTTCTAAATGTAGCGATGATGTTAGTATGGGTATTTATATGTTTATAACTATTGGTAATGAAGTTGTGGCATTAAATGGTGGAATTGTAGATGAGTATAATAAATTAGATGCTTCTTATACACTTCATTATGAAATGATTAAGTATGCAATAGAGAATGGTTATAAGTATTATAATTTATATGAAATTGGTGATATTACTGATTCTAATAATAAATTAAAAAATTCATACAACTATAAAAAGAACTTTGGGGGAGAAGTTGTTGAATTAGTTGGAGAGTACGATTTAGTAATTAATCCTAAGTATACTGATATAGCGAGAAAATATTTCCCAGAATATTTAGGAGTTAAGACTATATTTAAGTAATTCATATTTGATACTTTGACATCAATATAAAATTATGATACTATGTATTTAGCAAAGAGATTTGCATAAAATAAAAATGAATACATCTATTAGAATAGATGCTTTCATAGAATGGTTTATAAGCATCTAATTCCCAAAGGAATTAGATGTCTTATTTATATGAGTAGATAAATAAGTGAGATGATTATGAATAACAAGATAAGGATAATAACAAAGTAAGCTATTTCTCTTTTTGTCATACACTCTTTCTCCTTTCTATAAGATTATAAATGTTATAGAAAGCATCTAATTCCAAATAAATGTATTCATATATAGTATAGCATTAAACCCGTATCTTTCATAGTACAGGTTTTCGTAAATATATTATTCACTTATACACTTGTTTTTAATAATAGATTATCATAGCAGAAAAACAATATATCTGTTCCTCTCCACTGGGAAAAGAACTAACAGCATACTTAATGTCTACAACTTCTCCATCTAAATCTCCTAAAAACTCATTCATTGCTTTTTGTAAATCACTCTCATCTTCATAGTCAAATATTTTTACTTTCATATAGTCACAACCTTTCTACTATATTTTAGAACACTTTATCCACAAAATTTGTGGAAAAAAGCAAAGAGAATTATCTTTTTCCACTTTGCTTGTTTAAAACTATTTTACAACTATATTTACTATTTTACCTTTGATAACAATAATCTTAACTATTTCTTTGCCTTTAGTAAATTTCTTTACATTTTCTTGATCCAAAGCTTTTTCTTTTACTACTTCTTCACTATCATTAACATTTATTGTTATAGTAGCACGCACTTTACCATTTACTTGAACTGCTATTTCTTTTTCTGTTTCTACAAGTTTAGACTCATCATATGTAGGCCATTTTTCATAGCATAATGGTTCATATCCTAAAGATTCATTTAACTCTTCTGTAATATGAGGTGCGACTGGATTTAATAGTGTTAGTAGTAAATGATAGTCTTCTTTAGTTATACTATCTAAGTCATCATAGGCATTAGTTAATATCATTAATGAAGATATATATGTGTTATAACTCATTCGTGATAATGATGAATCTAAGTCTTTTACTGTCTTATTTTGCATAACTACCAAAGAATCTGTAAATCCTGGTTTATCATTAACTTTAGATTTTAGACGTTCTACTTTATCTAAGAATCTCTTACAT
>CAMLTY010000019.1 GCA_946486465.1 uncultured Mycoplasmatota bacterium | reverse complement strand
GAAAATGTGCTTTTATATGTTCTTCTGTCCATACATATATAGGTCTTCCTTCTAAGTCACTTTTTATTATTCTAAAGGAATCTTCTATTCTAGATAGACCATGATATCTATTAATTATTTCTCTATCATCTTCATCTATTTCAGAAGTAACAATAGAATAGAATCCCATTGTTTCTTTATATTTTTTTAACTTTTCATCTAAGAAAACTATAACTTTTTGAGGATTAATAATTTCTCCAGTTTTAGGATCAACGTCAACCGTTTTTATAAACTCTTGACTCTTCCTTTGTTTATCTTTTAATTTATCTGGATTTTCTTTACAACTTTCTAAATATTCAATAAATTTTTTATTTTGTTGTACCTCTCTTTCATAATGTTTTTTACTCCAATATATAATCTCTTTTTCTTTAACTTTTTTTGTTGATTTTGTACCATCAGGATTTTTATAAGTTAATTCTATTTCATTAATTCTAGATTTGTATTTAAATACTACTTCACCAGTTGAGTTTTTTATTTCTGTATAATCATTATCATCTAATGCCCAAGGTCCTATTTTAGTCCAACTTCTCTTAACACTTTTTGAAACAATATAACCATTCCCTTTATCAACTATTAAATATTTATTTTCCTGAGTATTCATTCCATTATCAGCAACTACTACTATTCTTCCTAAATTCATTTCATCAACATCATTTTCAAGTACATCTTTAAATGTTGTTTTATCTTGAGTATTTCCTGGAAAAAGTTTGTGTGATACAGGTATTCCATTATTATCAATAAATAATCCCATTTGTACAATTGGTTCTTTTCTATTTTCTTTAGATACTCCTTTTTTTCTAAAACCTTTTTTAACTATTATTGGTTTTCCATCTTCTCCTTTTACTATTTCGTTATCTTCATCAAGTTCATAAATATCATCATCACCATACATTGTTTCAAAATAATAGTTAGTAACATCATAATAAGTTAAATTAGTAACTCTTCCAATAGATGATTTTTTTATTTTGGTATTCATTCTATTTTGAATGGTTTTAGAAAGATTTTCTAATACAGTTAAAGTTTTATACACTTCATCTAAATCATTAGTATCTACAATAGGAAATAAGTATTTATTTCTATTTTCAAAGGTTTTCTTTTTACTTTGTGGATTTAATATTCTTTCAAAAACTAACATTTTAGTTATACCAGTTAAATCATACTTTATTCTAGAATCACTTTTCTTTCTATTTAATACTTCATTAATTCCTAATTCATTAAATAAAGAATTTAAAAACAAATAACCAATATTTTTTAATTCGATATAATTTTGATCATTATCAAATTCAAAAACATTTTTAGACTCTTTTTTTGATGTATATTTTAAACCATCAAAATCAATTTCTCCATTTTTGAATTTTTCTCTAAATCTTTTTAGGAAGTCTGGTTTCCCATCATCATATTTAGATAGTGGTCCTAAATTTTTAAGTATTATTTTTTTCTGCCTTTTTAAAGAGCCGACATATCTACCTTCACACACCCTTAGATAAGGAACACCATTATTATTGAATTGTTCAATATGAGGCATAATTGTCACACCGCCTTATAGTATATATAGTATATAAATATAATAACACACTTAAAGACAAAATAAAAGCCTATTTTCAACTAAAAATAGACATTTTAGATTTCACAAACTACAAAACTCGGGTTATATCATATTTTTTTTATTCTTGCAAGTATTGCACATTTAAAAAAAGTATGCTAAAATTTATTAGTAACTTATTTATGGCCTGTTGGTGAAGTGGTTTAACACGCGCGCCTCTCAAGCTCGTATTCACGGGTTCGAACCCCGTACAGGCTACCAATAAAGTATTTAACACCTACTATTTTGCAGGTGTTTTTATTTTTCTCTTAACTTGTTCTTTAGGTTCTATTTTATTAAGTTCTTCTTGATAAAATTCTATTTCTTCTCTACACTGCCCATACATTTCCCCAAAGGTTTCTCCTTCTTTAGGACGTAAACTTGCTAATAAACTTGAATTTACTCTATCTCTTTCTTTAATTGCTTCTTCATAATCATATGTTACATAGTCTGTAGTAAAACTATTAAAGCACTTCCAAGAGTCAAGTTTATCTACTTCTGGAATTTGTTCCTTTTTACTATTATAACCTCTTCTAGGATAAACAATTTCATAACCTTTTTCATTTCTACCATCTGCCATATGAATTAATAATTCTTTAACTATGTAACATGGGGATACAATATAAAAACCTCCATCACTCTTTTGTTTAGGTACTTTCATAAGGGCATATGCTCTAGGATATTTTAATTCATCTATCATATTAATTCCTTCTTTCTGTATTGTTTAAAGCATTATACAATAGCTTCAATATTTTTTGTATTTTGCTTTAATTTATTTTCTACTTCTAATTCAACAATTAATCTAATTAATTCATCTAATAAATCATCGCTAATAGTTGCTAAAACATAATATTTTATTTTCTTTTTATTAAAGTAAAATAATTGGTCTGCTTTTATATAACCTTCCTTATTATTTTTATTATCTGAAATTATATCATCGCTAGTAACTCCAACATTTTCTTTATATTTTAATTTTCTATGTTTATGTTTTTCATCTTTAAAACTTGACATAACATTAGCAACAAAATCATATTTTAAACCTTTAATTTCATCAGCATTATCATCAATTACAACAAAGGAATGACGTGATAACACTGTCCCATATCACTAATATATTTGTCTATTACTATAACATCACCAACTTTGCACATATTAATCACCTACACATCCATTTTATTTACTATAGCTTTTTTCTTTTTAGTAAGAGCTTTTTTAGACCATTTAATTGGTATAATCGTATCATCTTTATCTTTACTAGGTGTTGCTTCTCTCCTTATTTTAGTAAAAAAGCCATTAGGAAATTTCAAACTTTTTTTCTCTTCTTTCATAAAGAAGCACCTCCAATCTTCGATAATATGATTTGTTTAGTTATATATTATAACGAACAAGTATTCTAGTGCCAACAAAAAGTTTCATATTATCTATATTTTTATTTTATATCAACTTATTAATAATCACAACAAAAAGTTTATTATCTAGCAAGCATTCCTAAAGGATCCCATGGTTTTAACTCTACTGGTTCATATGACATTTCATCTAATTGTTCTTGAGTTAAATATTTCTTATTAATAACAACTTGATATACATACTTTTCAAACCAAGAATCACTTGCGACAAAATATCCTTTATTACCTACATCTTCACCCCAACTATTCTCAAGTTTCCATTTAGTTGCTTTATTATCCTCTAAATTAACTCCAGTAACTATCATAGCATGATTCATTGAGCTTTCATAATTATCAAGAGCTTCTTCTTTAGTCATAAAGAAATCAGTTTTAAAGGTATCATAATAATTAAAACTCATATCATCAAATATTCCATCTCTTTTATCTATTGTTTTTTTGAAGTCACAACCTAACCAAACTACTTCTTTGGCTTGTAATTGCTTAATTACAAGTTTTTTTAACTCTTCAATAGGAAGATTAAGAAATATAGGTGTTTTTCCTTCTATAACATTTTGTAAATATTTAACACTATAAGTTCTATTAAAAGTTTTATCTTTTGTTGGTACATTAGTAATACATACATAGTTATTTATGTTTATATCAGTATATTCACGATAAAATTCTAAAGGAGTAATTCCCTTAATAATATGATATTTTTTATCTTTATCTGTATATTCAAAATCAAACTTTTTTGGTGGGACACCATAACAACAAGCTAGTATTCTATAAATATCATCTAAATATAAACTTTTTAAATAATCTAAATTCTCATTACTAGTAAGTAATCTTGCATTAAATTGTCTTAATTTTCTATTAAGTAGATGATTCATTTCATCAGGATTAAGGCTTTGATACGTATCACTCATCGCTGTTTTAGGAACAAAGCCATATTTATTAATAATATTAGAAAAGAAATCCCAAACTCCACCGTCCTCTATACCTTTTGTTAGTAAAAAATATCTTTCTCTATCATCTATATCTCTATCCTTAAGTTCAACTAAACTTTCCATAATATAATTACATTTTTCTAATTTATCATAAAAAGATATATAACTTTGAGAAATCTCAAAATTTTCTAAATCATATTTTTTACATATAGACTCTCTTAATACATTACACCCTGCATATATAAAAGAATTATTAGCATTTTTTTGATTTACAGCATTTAGAGTATCAAGGTTAATAGAAAAATTAAATAGTAATTGTCCTTCTCTTTCTTTATTTCTCATAATATCTCTTATACTATTATTTACTAGAGCACATCTTACTGTTTTATTTTCTATACCATGTATATAGTTATTACTTATTTCTTCAAGTATTTCTCTTTTTAGTTCCATATTATCACCATCCTTTAATAGTATATCTATTATAATGGTTTTAATACACTTTAAACATGACAAATTTAATGATAAAATATTTATAGGTGATTATATGAAGATGGTCAATTTAGATAAAATAATTAACAAAGATAATTTAATTCCTAATTTTAAAGGAAGCCATACTATATACAATTTTAAAATGGATAATGATACTTATTACTTTAAAGAAGTACCTAATAGAGAACTAGTAATGGAAATGATTTCTAAATCTATTGCCTTCCTTTTAGGAATACCTTATCTTAAAGAATCTATTGCTATTTTAAACGATAAATATGGACTACTTAGTAAAAGTTATTTAAAAGATGATGATAAAAGTTATAATTTGCATAACTTAATGCAAAACTACTTTTACGGAAACAATGATGATGAGCTATTAGACTATAGAAAGCTAGCTAGTTTAAATAATTTAGAAGATATTTGGTTTGCTCTAGAAGATAGATATGAAGATAAAAATATTGTTAAAAATCTTATGGATGGCATTACTAATATATTTATGTTTGATCTATTAGTAGGAGAATCTGATAGAACTTTAAGAAATATAGAAATAATAGAAAGTTATAATACCGTAACACTCGCTCCTTTATATGATACATCAAGTATACTAGCTGATAAAAGTACAGCTTTAGGCGTAGATGAAGATGATTATTTAAAAAGTGATTTAGATAAATTAGATAAATTTATAGAAAACTCTGATACTGCTTATAAAGAGAAATTCTATAGTTATCTTAATACACTAGACTCTATAGGTATAGAAAAGATAATAGAAGAAACTGAAAGAGAAAATGATTTTATAATAGACAATAACTTAAAGAATGAAATAATTACTAAATTTAATAGTCGGATAAATATGTTTAAAGAACATGAAAAAAGAGTTAGTATTTCTAAATAAACTAACTCTTTAATTTTTATAAAACTCTACTCTATTTTTAAATTCATTAATACCAATAATCTTTAATAATTGATATAAATTAGGAGTTTTAACCCTACCAGTAAGTAAGTGTCTAATCATCTCACAAACATCTCCTATATGTCCTTTATATAGAGTTGGATCTTCTTTATACATTTTAACACTAGGAGCATATCCCATTTCTTCTGCAAGTACTTTAACCTGATTATACCAATCATCTTCGCTATCAAAGTCTTGATACATCTCTATATATTTATTAATAACGTCATAATCGATTTCCTCATCTATATCTTTATAGGTTTCATTTCTATCTTTATAGAATAAATCATTGAAGATATAAGCACTTTCAGTTTTAATATCTTTATAAGTTGCAATATCTTTACGAGGTCTCTTACTATCACGTTCTATATTTAAGAATGAAATTAACTTATCTTTATCTTTAATCATTAAATCATAAAACTCTTCATCATACTTTTTATAATAGTTTAAAGCATCGTTATAAATAGTTTCGGCACTAATTCTAGAAAAATAAGTTCTACAGATATTATTTAACTTTTCCATATCAAATAAAGTTCCACCTGTAGGCATTTTTTTAAATGAAAATTTAAAGTCTTCTATAGATTTATCTTTATTTTGTAAATACCACTCTTCAAAATTAGTATTTGCTAGTGTTGCAAGATAAAGTCTAACACCTTCTTTTGGTATACCTGCTTCTTCATAGAAACTAACAGCAAATTCTGGATCTTTTCTCTTACTAAACTTACGGATTTTACCATCTTCTTTTTTAGTAAGAGGTGCAATGTGTGCATACTTACATGGTTTAAAACCTAAAACTTGATTAAGTTGTAAATGTTTAGGGAAACTAGGTACCCATTCATCCCCTCTTAATACATGAGTTGTATGCATTAAATGGTCATCTATAACATGAGCGAAGTGATAAGTTGGAATACCATCTTTTTTAAGTATTACTTCATCAATATCATTTTCAGGCAAACTAATATCACCTTTAATTAAATCATGTAATATTATCTCATTATGAGAGTCCCCTGGTGATTTTAGACGAATAACATAACTATCACCATTATCTAAATGAGTTTTAACTTCTTCAAGTGTTAAATCTCTATCAACAGCATAACTTCCATAAATACCAATTTTTTCTTTTCTTAACTCTTGACCACTTCTTATATCAGCGATTTCTTCTTCGCTCATAAAACAAGGATAAGCTTTACCTTCACTAACTAACTTTTTAGCATAAGCCTGATATATTTCTACTCTTTCACTTTGTAAATAAGGACCATATTTACCTTCTTTACCATAACCTTCATCATAGTCTATGCCGAAAGTCTTAAGATTATTTATAATAGCATCTATAGCTCCTTCTTTTTCTCTTTTACTATCAGTATCTTCTATTCTAAGATAAAAAATACCATCAGTTTGTTTAGCAAGCATGGAACTAATAAAAGCCCCATATAAATTACCCACGTGCATAAAACCTGTAGGAGAAGGTCCAAATCTTGTAACGTATGCTCCATCTTTTAAATCTCTAGCAGGATACTTTGCTTCAATCTCATCAACAGTTATCTTGATATTAGGAAATAAAAGTTCCGCAAGTTCTTTATTCATCTAAATCACTCCATCTATAAAAAAATAATTATCTAAATTGGTTGCCCCAGTTAGATTCGAACTAACGCGTAATGCGGTCAGAGCGCACTGCCTTACCACTTGGCTATGGGGCAATAAATAACAATTAAATTCTATCACAAAAAGGTTTACTTGACAACTTGAAAAAAAGATATTTTTATGATAACATGAATATGTAAGGAAAACTTACATATAAATAAAAATGAGAAATACCTAGTTTGCGATTTGGGTGTTACCTCAAAAATATTTTTGCATGAACACCCTAATTACAATGTTGTAATAGGGCGTTTTCTTAGTTGTATATGATTAAAAGTATAATAATAATTAGTAAAATAACTATTAGCATATCTTTCTTCTTCATAAGCAAGTCCCCTTTCTACCCCCTGAAATCAGATTGTAGAAAAGGTAAACACCCATTACTAAGTATTCCAACTATACAATATCATAAATGCATCTATAAAACAAGCGAACAAAAGCAGTTTTATAGTTTTTTTAATTTCTCTTTTTATTTATATAACCTAATCTTTTAGAGTCACCATAATTCAATTCACTTAACATATCCATTGTCATAGATAATTCTTCATTTGCTTTTTCAATCATATTTCTTTTTTGTTTATCAGTTAATTCTATATAACCATCTTCACTTATCGCTTCATAAGTCATCAACTGATAACCAATAGGTGGACAGATATCACTTAAACTTAATCCATCTCTTCCTAAGTATTCTTTACTTACACTAAAAGTCAAATATGTCTCTTTATTATTAGCTTTCTTTTCCATTTTTCTAATCTTTAAGACATTATAAATAATAGGTTTACATAGTCTAATCGCATCATCATAATTAATTTTATCTCCTATTATATCAATATCTAAACTATCAAATATCTCCTTATATTCATCATTACCTATATTCTCTACAAGATTAACTAAATTAATAGCATTTTGTTTCAAACTACCAAGATACATATTAAAGTATTCTAAAGTAGTTGGATTAAGTTCATAGGTGGATGCTTTTAACTTCTTCATAAAATTATCTGCAAAAATCTGTGATTTACTTTTATTACTATTATCCTCTTTAGTATTATCTTGATTATCTTCCTTTTCCTTGTCTTTCAAAAATATAGTAATCTCTTCTTCTGTTAATTTTAGTCCTGCACTATTAACATAATCTCTAATTTCACTAAAAGAGATTCCTAAATTATCAGCACAAATAGAATAAATTATATATTTATCTATATAATCCCCATATTCTCCATACAATGCAAATATTTCTTCTAAATCAACATATTTATTAATATTTATATCTATTTTTTTCATATTCCATTTCTTTAATATATCATCTTTTCAAAAACCATTTATAATCATTAAAATAATCGCTATGATACCTATAATACCAAAAGATATAGTTATTGCATGTTGTTTTTTCTTCATTTCCTTTGTTCTATAAATATAAAAATTTGTATAATCGTTTTTATTAATTAATACTTTAGTCTTAGTACCCATAGGTACTATTTTTTTCATTTTCGCACTATAATATATATCTTTTAATTTTAACTTCTTACCACTAAAATTAACTTCATATATTGGCGTATAAGCCTTAATAACAGTATTACCTTTAGTATAACTATAATCGTAGTCAATACAAATACCCTCTGTTTCAATACAGTCACTCTTTTTAATATAATTATACTTAGATTTAGGTGAAATAATAAATGTATATACTGGCACAATAATAAAAGCGATTGGTACTAAAATCATCCCATATTTACCTATAATGTATGCTAGATAAGTATCTTCAAAAAACAATAATATAGAACATATTATTAACCCAACAAAACCAATAAATAAAACCAGGTGCCAAGTATTAAGTCCTCTATATATGGTATTAATTATAGATACTAGACCACATATAAAGAATGCTAACATAATATCTAAGCCACATGCAGTATAGCCAACATTAATAATTATAAATGGCATTGCTATTATAGATAAAAATATATAGATATACAAAATAGCTGTTAATTTATTTTTCATAGTCTCTCTCCATTAGAAAATACATGCAAAAACTACATATATTTTTGCATTGATTTCATCATTTGATTAATTTGTTTTTGATTAGGTTTTCTACCCATCTGCATCATTAAAGCTTTAATCATTTCTTCATTAATAGGTGGATTCTTCTTCATATATCTTTTAGTAACATATCTTGCAATAAAGAAACCAATAATCGCTCCTATTATTAAACCTATTAAAATCATCAATATATCGTGTAACATAATAACACTCTCCTTACAACAATATATTACCTTAAATTAGAAAATTAAACAAGAATTTTCTTACTATCTAGGAAGAAATAGTCTTGATTTTTAAAATCAACGGCAAAATAAGTGTTATTAATACTATTTAACTCATCAAAGAAGAAACAGTCATAATAGTTAGTTTTAACTAGCATATAGGCACGTTTTACTACTAAAGTACTTATCTCATCATGTGCAGGATTATTATAGTAATGAGTTTCCCCCTTCTTACTATAAGGAATGCTCTGATGATATTTAACAAATAAATATCTATCAGTCTTATCTTTATCTATTTTCTTAGTTAATTGTCTAAAAAGACTATAGCCATAGTTTAATTCTTCTTTTTTTAAAGTATAGATCTGTTCGAAGATATTATATAGAATACTAGGTTTATCTATATATAGATTCTTAAATTCATCTTTAAGTTCAAAAATAAAAAACTCTCTCATTATAATCACCATCTTAACTATAACAAGAAAGTTTTAAAAACATTGTCGAATTATTTAATTATCTCTTCTATTTTTAGAGCGATTTCATCAGTAGTAAAATGGAATTTTTTATTTATATCATCTTTTGAACCGCTTGCCCCAAACTTATCTACCGTAAATAAGTAGTTATCATTATAGGCAAATTTATACCATGAGTAAGCAGATGATTTTTCAATAATAAATTTCTTTTTACCAATAGGAAGTAGTTCTTCTTTATCTTCATCACTTAATAGGTTAAATCTCTCAATACTTGGCATTGATACTATTCTAAAGTCATAACCTTTTTCAAATAAAGCATTAACTACATCAAAGGCAAGATCTACTTCTTCTCCTGTTGCAATAATAACACCATCTAGCTTTCTTTCTTCTTGTTTTATAACGTATGCTCCTTTAGAAACATTTGGAACAGAAGATGTTTCTCTTATTTTAGTTTCATTACGTCCTAAGATAATACAAGCTGGTTTATTTTCTTCAAAAATAGTTTTATAAGTACCAATAACTTCATTGCTATCACTCGGTCTAAATACATCCAAATTAGGTGTTGCTCTTAATCCTACTAATTGTTCAACTGCTTGATGAGTAGGTCCATCCTCCCCTACTGTAATTGAATCATGAGTAAAGATATAAGTAACTGGTAAATTCATAAGACAAGATAGTCTTAAAGCAGGTTTTAAATAATCACTAAAGGTTAAATAAGTAGAGACAAAAGGACGATAGCCTGATAGTGCAAGTCCATTAGCGATAGATGCCATAGCAAATTCTCTTACTCCAAAGAAGATATTTCTACCGTTATAATCAAGAGAAGAAAAGTCTCCTTTATCTGTTAGATATGTTAGAGTTGAACTAGAAAGGTCTGCTGCTCCTCCAAAGATTAATTTACTAGAGTTGGCAAGAGAATTTAACACGTTACTACTCGCTTTTCTTAATGATTCAACTCTTTCTTCTGGATAAGCATAATCTAAGTTGGTTAGTTCTATTTTTTTATCATTAGAAATTATTGAATCTAATAATTCTTTGGTCTTATCATCAAGATTATTATACTTTTCATTAAAATCATTTTCTAAATTACTACATCTATCATCTATAAGTTTCTGAAAATCTTCTAAAGCTTCATTAGAGATTGTAAATGGTATATCTCTTAGTCCTAATTCAGTTTTTATACTAGTAATATCTTCATCATCTAGAGGTTTTCCATGAACGATATTTTTACCAGCATTACGAGAATATTTTCCTATTGTTGTCTTTACTTGAATTAAACTAGGTAAATCACTGTTTTTAGCATCTTTAATCGCTTTATCAATCTCTTTAATATCATCACTAACAGTACTAACATTAAAGCCCATCGCTTTAAATCTTGCTTCTATATCATCAGTAAATGTTTTCTTAGTATCACTATCAAGACATACGTGATTAGAGTCATATAGAAGTATTAAGTTATTAAGTTTAAGATTACCTGCAAGAGATAAGGCTTCGTAACTTACACCTTCCATTAAATCTCCATCACCACATAAACAGTATACTTTATAATCAATTATATTATTTTTCTTATCATTAATTAAAGCTTCTGTATGTTTTTCAGCGATAGCCATACCTACAGCCATTGCAACTCCTTGGCCTAAAGGACCAGTTGTTGCATCAACTCCAGGTGTAACACCATATTCAGGATGACCTGGGGTAATAGAATCTATTTTTCTGAAACTCTTTAAATCATCTAGTTCTATATTAAAACCTGCCATCGCAAGAGTTGCATAAAGTAAAGCTGATCCATGTCCTGCACTCATAACAAACCTATCTCTATTAAAAAAGTTAGGGTTATCTTTAGAAAATCTTAAATGATGAGCATAAACAGTATAGATAATGGAAGCAGCACCTAGTACAATACCAGGATGTCCACTAGAAGCTTCATGAATCATATCAATACCAAGTCCTCTTATTTGATTAACAATCCTCTCCTCATTAATAGTATCTTCATTACTCTTATTAAAAGCTAGCATATTATCACTCCTTAGTTAATACTATCATATCATATTTAAAAATTAAGTCAAAAAAAGTTTATTGATTATGTTAGTTTTCTATGTTAAAATCTAGTTGTAGATGCCGGTATAGTTTAGTGGCAGAACAGATCCTTGGTAAGGATCAGAGGTAAGTTCAATTCTTACTTCCGGCACCATATTTTGATGTCAAACTTATACTTTTCAATTTTTTATAATAGTTGATTAGTATTAGTTTTAATATTTAAAATATATTTTTTTTAGACTTTTTAGGGGGAGGAGTAATAATGTTTGTACCACATAGTCCAGATATGGTTTTTGATGTAGAGAGACATTCTGATAGATGTGTTTGTGGATGTTCTGCACTTGCCACCTGCCATGATTATGATAGTGTTGATAATGGTTACTGTGATAGTTGTGCTAAAAAGAGAACGGATTTTGTTAATGATATTACAGGGGTAATATCAGTTGGTGAAGAAAATAGTTTTGAATATGCAATATTAGCCACAATTGAAAATATAAGGCAAAATATATTTAAAGAGAGATTTTATTATATGGTTGATAACTATTTTGGACAACATCAAAATGATAGTGAATTTACTGAACCATATGATGATGCGTCCTTTATAGCAAAAGTATATAGAGAAAAAAATAGTATGATGCAAACTTTTATTTCTAGTGTTGTACTACAAAATAAAAATAAATTTTCTAAATCAAATAGGATTAATAGAATATTTTCTTATTATAAATCAGAGTTAGAAACTACAATAGAAAAAGATGAAGATATTTTAGAAGAATGGACTGCTAAGGCTGGAGGTTATTCTTATAAAAAAGCAAAATAATATGTTATTATACCACCTTTCTTAGGTACTATTGTAAGATTAGTTAAACTAATTTAACTTAATATAGACTGAGAACTTGCTAAAAGTTCTTTCTTTGTTATTATCATTTCAAGTTAACTAACTACTTCAAAACCTAGTAATTCTATTTTATTAGACAAAAGCTCTTTGTTATTATCAATATCTTTTGATAAATCAGTAGATAAATACTTCTTTAAATCATCTGGAAATACAGTTACTACAGACTTTCCACCACTTAATATGCTAGCTAAAAAGTTTGCACCTGATGAAATTCCTACTCCAAGGCCTAGTTTACTTGCTAAAATTCTACTCATATTAATAGCATCTAAATCATTAATACTAATAACTTTGTCTATTAAATTAAAGTCAACAAGTTTAGGGATAAACTCATCACCTATTCCTTCAATCTTATGATCACCTATAATTTTACCACCACTTAAAAGGGGCATTTTATCAGGCTCTAAAGCAATAATCTTAATATTTTTATTATACTCTTTTAATCTTTTAGCAACACCCATTAAAGTTCCACCTGTTCCTATACCACTAACAAAGGTATCTATCTCATTTACTTGTTCTAATATTTCTTTAGCAGTAGTTAAATAATGAGTTTCTATATTTAATGTATTTTCAAATTGTCTTGGTAAAAACCCATTTATTTTAGAGGCAAATTCTTCACTTCTTTTAATCGCCTCCTTAAATCCCCCTTCTTCCTTACTAACTAAATATACATTAGCACTGTATAGTCTCATTATCTTTATTCTCTCTTCACTTACCCAATCTGGCATAAATATATGAACTGGATGAGAAAAATATGCTCCTAAAGCGGAAAAAGAAATACCTGTATTACCACTTGTCGCTTCTACTATCGCTTGTTTTTCTTTTAAAACTTTTTCTTCCTTTGACTTTTTAATTATATAATAAGCAAGACGATCTTTAATACTACCTGTATAATTGTAATATTCTAGTTTGGCATAGACACAGCCTTCTCTATTCTCGTAACGATACTTTATCCTAATCATAGGTGTATTACCAATTAATCTATCTAAATCACTAATATTTTTTTTAAATATAAAAGCACCTCCTATAATTATTTTATACGATAATCATAAAAAGTGCTAAATTATATTTTGTTTAATACTATTTATAAATTCAACTTCTTACACTTGATTTTTCTCTAAAAATAAAGTAATATAACAAACAAATTAAGGGGGAACTTTAATGAAATTATATTATTCCAAATTACAAATTGAATTAACAAGAAGATGTAATCAAAGCTGTATTCATTGTTGTAGAGGAAATTATCAAAATATAGATTTAACTGAAGAAATTATTGATAGTTTTTTTGAAAAAAATGATATTTATTATATAAGTAATTTACTATTTTCAGGTGGAGAACCGACTCTTAATGGTAAAATGCTTGAATACATTGTAGATAAAATCATAAAAAAAGAGATTCCTGTTGATATGTTTATGCTTAGTATCAACGGTTTAACTTATAGTAAAGAATTAATAAATGGACTAAATAAATTACAAAAATATATTATATCAAAAAGTGAAATTCCAAGATATAAAGCTGGACTTCTTATGATTTCTCAAGATCAATTTCATAAAAAAGCGAATAAAAAAGTAATAGAAAAATTAAAAGATTTACCTTACTTTTCTCCTGTTGAGAAATATACAATAGGTGAAAAAAATATTTTACCATATGGTAGAGCTTTAGAAAATGGTTTAAGTAAACACCAACTAGATTTAAGTGATTTAACAAACTATCAAAAAAACTATAGCATAAAAAAATATGAAGGTACTACTTATCTAGTAATAGACTATCAATATATATCTGCTAATGGTAATGTTATAAATAATGGATGTGAGTCTTATGATTTAATGGATGAATATACTTTAGGAAATGTGCAAGAACAGTCAATTGAAGAAATTTATATAAAAAATAAATCAAAAAAATTAGTATTAAAGTAAAAACTACTCTCAAAGCAACTTGAAAGTAGTTTTCTTTTTACTTTTTATACTCTTTTCCCTTTTCTTTAGATAATTCTATCTCACTAATAGTTTTATCAAAAGTCTCTTTAATCGCTTCAAGAGGAACACCTTTTTCATACAAGGAAATAACTAAGTTTGACATATTGTCTAAACTATTTTCTATCTCTTTCACATTATCTCTAACTTTATCATTCATAATATCATTAAAATCTATAAAATCTAGTTCACTGGTATCCTCTACTCTATCACAGAAAAATGAACCACCTTGACCTTCTATAACACCTATTTTGTAGTAAACATCATTAGCATTATCTTTAATGCCATAAAAAGATTGATACTCATACATAGTTGGATAAATATAATTCTTATCTGCATATTTCTCTATCCCTTCAAAGAATAATCCTAAATTATTTACTTTATCTAAATCTTCTTTAGAAATTTTTTCAGGGAAATATAAATAATCTTCATCGGAAAAGCCTTTGGTATCAGCAGTAAAACTATTGAGCCAATTCATATAATCATAACTAGAAAACAATCTTTTTAACTTAGCATCCCTTTCTTTCTTTTCCCTAATCCATTTTTCTTTATTTCTATTTACATATTCTTTTATATCCTCATCAGTAATTAATAATCTTTTCATAACAAACCTCCCATAATTACTTTAAACTTATTAAATTAATAATAACTTAATTTTTTAAAAAAATATATGAATAATTAAGAAAATACTGGTTATTATAATAATGTACATAAATAATATGTACAACACCAGGAAGTCTTACTACTGGTCTAAAGAGCTTTAAGCTCTTTTCTTTTTTGCCAAAAATTACATCTATAATTTGACAAATTTCTTGCATATTTTCTATTAAGATAACAAAGACTAATAGTGGAAAGGAGGAAAATAATGAAAAAAATCAGTAAGATTCTATTACTATTTGTTTTAACAATTACCTTAAGTACTACAATAAACGTTATTGCTGCAACTAGTAAGACTGTTAATAACCAGGCTGAACTAAAAGAAGCTTTAAATGATAGTAATATCTCTACTATTATTCTTGGTAGTGATATAGAAACAACTGAGAAGATTAATATAATGAGAGATGTTACTATTGATGGTAATAATAAAACAATTAAGTATGTAGGAAAGTTTGGCTCTAGCAGTAGTAGTGATAATACCGTTTGGGGAGGAATTTATGTATTACAAATTTATAAGAGTAATGTTACTTTAAAAAATATTAAATTAACTGGTGGTAATGCAGGACTTCTTATAAATGGTGGACATGCTACATTTGTAGGTAAAATAGATGTATCTGGTAATGGTTTTGGTGGTATTGAACTTGGTAAAGGTAGTGGAGTTACAGAAGCTCCTACTCTAACAATAACTGATAATGCCGAGATCATTAATACAACTGAAAGTGCTGATAAACCAACAATATGGGTACCTGCTGATACAAATGGTGCTGTTATAGAAATTGGTAATACTGAATTTGAACTAAACTCAGGAGAAGAACTAACTCTTGATGAAATTAATGAACTAGAAGAATCTATTGAAAACCCAGAGACAAGTGACTCATTATTGTTAAATATATTCTTTTTATCTATCTTTGTTATTTTATCAAGTTATGCTTTTAAAAAGATTCTTAATAAAGAATAAGAGAAACTAGCTAGTTTCTTCTTTTTTTAATAGTTTAGCATGGACTACTACCCTTTTACCAAAATTATCTTTACAAGTAGAAAGAGTTAGTATTTTATCATTTGTATTTACATCAGTATTAAAATTATAAATACTTCTTTTCATAATTGTTTCTAAAAACTCTTTAAAATACTTATTACTACTAAAATATGTCTTAATATAATAACCTTCTTTAGGTATAGTATAAACACTAAATATTTTAAAAGTCATTATACTATTAGGAGTAGAAAGTGTTATATAATAACTTTCTTTACTATCTAGGTTATTACTATCTAATAGATTATTTAAACTACCAAACATAGTATTATCAAGTCTACCATGACCATAAATAATATTATTCTTTGATAAATTATCTAAATCATTACGATAATCTAAGAAAATAGAACCTATATTATTTTTTTCTTTTGTATAAGAGTGATTTAAGTAATAACTATTATCACTACTCTTTACAACTGGATAACTAATATTGGTATTATCTACTTCTATATAGCCAACTATATCAGTATTAATTTCTTTTAATTTATCAAAATCATACTCTGCTATTTTTTCTTTAAATTCTAAATCTTTTTTATAACTATAATAATAACTAGTAATATTATAAATTAGTATAATGATAATAATGCTACTAATTATAAAAACTAAATACCATTTCCTTTTCTTCACTTTCTTCACCTTCCTTTGATTCATTATTATTATTATTATTAGATAAAATATGTCATATTATGTAAAAGTTTAAGTTTTTTTTATTATTCGCTTTAATTAAATAAATTTTTAAGATATAATTTACTTATAATAATATTGGTGAGGAGTGAATTTATGAAGAAGAAAAAAATTATTGTTACGATAGTAATTATTGTAGCGATAGGACTATTAGTGGCAGGAGGTATTTTAGTATATCAAAACTATTCTAATAAGAATAGAATTGTAACATCATTTAACGAATTAAAGACAGCTTTGACTGAGACACTTAATCTTGATAAAAATACTACAAATACTAAAATTACCCAAACTGTTATGGGATCTACTAGATTTAATATTAATCCTATGTTAGGAAATAGTGAAGATGGTAGTGATGTTATTATTGGTAACTTAAATAATAGTACTTTTAACTATGAGTATCGTCTTGATACTGAATCTAAAAGAATGTATATGGATGGTTCATTATTATTAAATGCAACTGAACTATTAGGTATTAACTTTTATCAAGCTGAAGATATTAGTTATGTATTCTTAAGAAATATCTTTGATAAGTATATTGTTATTGAAAATAGTGATATCTTTACTTATTTAGAAGAAAGTAATCAAGCAGTTGATGATGTTAACTATATTTATGATAAGATAATAGAAAGTCTTGGTAATAATATTACTACTGATGATATTAAAGTAACAAATCAAGATGGTAAGAAAAAAATAAGTTTAGAACTTAATGATGAAAGACTTAATGAAATTAGTAAAAATATAGTAGATGATCTAAAGAAAGATGATAAGGCTAAAGAAATAATTGGTGAAGGATTAGATAATTTAGAAGCTGCACGTTCTACTGTAAACTCTAATGAAAATACTACCACTACTAATGATAGCTCATTAAATTATAGTATTTTCTTAGAAAAAAATGAAATTGTTACTTATGAATTTGCCATTAAAGATAATGATGAAAACTATAGTATAGAATTTAATAATGGAAATGAAAAAAGCTTTGTTATTAAAGAAGGAAATACTGAGAGTTTAAAAGCAGTTATAGAAGAAAGTGATGATACTACAACTATTAATCTAAGTAGTGATAATACTAGTATTGGTACTGTTTCTATTAATGATAATAATATTAGTCTTAGTATAGGTGATGCATCTACAGGAGTTTTAGTAAATGCTAATTTAACTAGTAGTACAGAAAATAATATTATAACAACTACATTTAATATGGCTATATCAAGTTATGGAAGCAATATTGATGTATTAACTGTAACTGATACTAAAACAGTAACAGATGGAGTTGCAGATTTCTCTAATATTAATCCTACAAATAACATTGATATAAATAGTTTAACAGAAACTGATATTACAACAATTCAAACAAACTTAATGACTATCTTATATAACTTCATGGGTATTGCAATGTAAAAGAAAAGAAGCGAAAATGCTTCTTTTTATTTGACTTTATATGAGTAAAAATATGATTTAGGATTTTTAATACCTTTATATTCTAGAGCGCTCCAAACTCCACTAATAACAAAATTATTCTTTAAATAAAAGTCTTTAGCTTTTTCATTTAAACTAAATGAATATAGATAAATATAATCGATGTGATTATCTTTAGCATATTTCTTTATAAAGTTTATTAAAGCTGTTCCAATACCTTTATCTTGATAACTTTTAGTAATTGCAATTTGTTTTATTTTTATATTATTAGGTGATAGTTCAATATAAAACTTACATTCTTCATCTGGAGTAATATCTTCTTTAGATAAAGAAGCATAACCTGCTACTCTATTATCTATAAATACTAATACTATTTTATCTGCATTAGTTAAATAGTCATCATCTATTAAATAACCATTAGGATAGACATTTTCTAGATGAATACTATCAATAGCATCCTTATATTTATAAAACTCATTCTTATTTATAATTTCTATTTTCATAATAAGTATCTATTTACTTAACCTTCTTTTTTATATTAGATGCATTGTTTAAATTATACCCTTTTTGTAAATATCTATCAGTTTTAGATAATGCTATATAACTATTACTATCCATTAAAAGATTATTATCTAATAAATCTAATGCTAGGTCATATGGTACTTCTATATATTTAATAAATTCTCCTTTATCTAGTTGTTGCTCACTTACTTTCTTACAATTAAGAGCTAAATAAACATCTACTTTTGCTTTTATACTTCCAGGGTCTTGATAGTGATTACCAAGATATATTATTTCATCTGCCATATAGCCAGTTTCTTCAGCAAGCTCTCTAATACCTGCTTTTTTTCCATCTTCGCCAAATTCAAAGTATCCAGCTGGAAACTCAACTAAGGAACCTTCTTCTGATAATCCAATAGGTTGTATGACAAAAACTACTCTTCCTTCATCAGTTATAGGAACAACTACACTAGCTCTTTTCTTATCTATATATTCTCTAGTTTGTACTTTCCCATCAGGATAAATAAAAGACTGATTTTTAATCTTATAGAAATTTCCACCTTCTTTTGGTAATGAACATGGTATTGCTTTACAATAATTAAGTAATATATCAATTTCTTCCTTTGTATCTATTTTCATAATGTCAGACCTTTCTTATTTTGTATACTGTCTCTACTAAATAATTAATGGTGTTCACGACAGGAATTGAACCTGCGACCTTTTCCTTCGGAGGGAAACGCTCTATCCTACTGAGCTACGTGAACATAACTAAATTATAGCATTACTTCTCTTACTTTACAATGCGAACATGTAATCTAACTTTATATTGATTTTTAAATATTAATATATTATAATATGTAGCAAATGAAAAAAAGGAGTTTTTATAATGGAAAATGAAGATATAAGAATATGGGGAATATATAATACATTTGGTAATCCAGAAGCACTAGAACAACTCGATGAAATTGATATTTGGAAAAAAATTGATAATTTAGGTAGTAGCATATTTTTGGCAATACATGATAGCGATAAACCTTGGACACAAAAAGTATCTAAACAAGATTTAATAGACGCACAATATAATTTAGAATACCTTGTTTATTTTACAAGAAAATTTGGAGTAGAGTTTACTAAGGAGCCTAGTGCAAACGAACATGTTGAAAGAAGCGAATCATATAATGCATGGTATAGATTCTGGTACAATCACTTTGAATCAATGTCCCCTGAAGAATATAATCAATTTGTTGATGATAAGTTCAGTGGCAAAGATATTTCTAAATATATGCCATCTGGTAGTTGGAAAGATTCATTAAAATCAGAGGAGAAAAAATTAGTACATAAGTTACCAAGTGGTCATGAGAATTAAACAATTATAATAATATATAATGACTATTAAAGTAAAACTATAAAACTACTTTCATTTTAAATTTTGAAAGTAGTTTTTATTATCATTTTCTATTTATATTTTACAATTATTAACACATATAATTTGACAAACTATTAAACTTAGACATAAAATACTATTAAGGATAAGTTAGATGAAGGTAATAATTTATCTTAGCGCCAGAACCAGTTTGGTTGACGAGGTTGGTAACTATCGAAAGTTCGGCGGATGTTACCACGGCTACTAGTCGTAAGGTATATGACAAAAAGTAAAATCAAGATTACAACAAAACATATATCAAAGTAGTAAGGAGTTTATATGTGTGGAATTGTTGGGGCAGTTTCTAAAAATAGAAATGTATTGCCTATTTTAATTACGGGATTAAAAAATCTTGAATATAGAGGTTACGACTCAGCAGGAGTTGCCTACCTTAAAAATAATAAAATAAATATTGTTAAAACTAGTGGAAAGATTATTAAACTAGAAAGCAAACTTAATAAAAATGATAAAAGTAATATGGGTATCGCTCATACTAGATGGGCAACTCATGGGAAAGCGAATAGTATTAATGCTCATCCTCATAATGTTAAACATGTTACTATTGTTCATAATGGTATAATAGAAAACTATGAAGAGATTAAAGCGATGTTAGAAAAAGAAAACTACTCTTTTAAGTCTAGTACTGATACAGAAGTCGCTTGTGCTCTTTTAAATTATTATTATGAGAAACATAATGATGTAGATAAGACTATTAAAGCTTTTATGAAAAAGATAATTGGTAGTTATGCTATTCTTATGATTATTGATAATGACTTAGATAATCTTTATGTAATGAAAAAAGAAAGTCCTTTAGTAATAGGAATTAGTGATAAGACTAATATTGTCGCTAGTGATATTAGAGCGATATTAAAATATACTAATAAATACTATATATTAGACGACTTTGAATATGCTAAAGTTAATGCTAATGAAGTTGTAATTAAGTCCGTTAAAGGAGATATTTTAAATAAAGAATTACATAGTATCGATATAAAAGATAGTGATAATTCTAAAGGCCATTATAAACATTATATGTTAAAAGAGATTATGGAACAAAAAACTACTATTTTAAAGACAGTATTACCTTTTATAGAAGAAGGAATAGACTCTTTAATGACATTACCTGATTTAACTAAATATAAAGAAATATCTATTGTAGGATGTGGTACTGCTTACCATGCCGGACTAGTAGCAAAATATCTTTTTGAAGAAGTTACTAATACTAGATGTAGTGTTTATTTAGCTAGTGAATATAGATATCAAAATAACTTTTTATCTAAAGATATACTAACTATCTTTATCTCACAATCAGGAGAAACTGCAGATACTATCGCTGCTTTAAAATTAGTTAAAAGTAAAGACTGCCCTACTCTTGGTATTATTAATGTAGAAAACTCTACTATTTCTTATTTAGTAGATACATGTCTATATACTAAAGCAGGTAATGAGATAGCAGTAGCATCTACTAAAGCTTATACTGCTCAAGTAGCTCTTCTTTCTATTCTAGTACTTTCTCATGGACTAAGGAATAAAACAATAAGTAGAGATAGAGCATTAGAGGTAATAGATGAATTTAAAAGTATAGAGAAACTAATCACTCCTCTATTAAATGATAAAGATACATATCTATCTATTGCAAAAAACATCTATAAAGAAGAAGATATCTTCTATATAGGAAGAGGACTTGATTATTATCTTAGTATGGAAGGTGCTTTAAAATTAAAAGAAATATCTTATATTCATAGCGAATCATATTCTGCAGGAGAATTAAAACATGGTACTATTTCTTTAATTAAGAAAAATACTCCTGTACTTGCTAGTGCCACTAACTCTTGTTTAAATCCTAAAACTATTAGTAATTTAAAAGAAGTTCTAGCAAGAGGTGCCAATATATATTTAATATGTAATGATAATTATAAGGATGATACTTTCACTATCATAAATATTCCTAGAACAAGTGAATTTATTAAAACTGTATTAGTTATAATTCCTTATCAATTAATCTCTTATTATACTGCCACTTTAAGAGGAACTGATATAGATAAACCTAAAAATTTAGCAAAGTCTGTTACAGTTGAGTAATTTGTGATACAATAGATAACAGAAAGCAGTGATGCAGATGGAATTTTACAATACTGATAATAAAAAAATTATAATTAATGATGAAATATTTGGTAATGCTATAAAATCAGGAAAATGTGGAACTGTTTATCATTATAATGAAGATTTATGCTTTAAATTATATAATCAAAAATATACTGAATATCAATATAGATTAAGTATTTATCTTTATGATATATTAAAGAACATTGATAATCCTAATTTAGTAGATATAAAAGAACTATATTTTAAAGAGGATAATAAAGCTCGTTGTAATTCAGATGCATATATGAGCAAGTATTATAAAAAGAAATATAGTGATATATTAGAAGTACCTGTTGACTATCTATTAAACAACGTCGAAAGACTATTAATGTTAGGAGAAACAATAAGTAGTAAAAAAATAATATTTAATGATTTAAAAGTAAAAAATTGTATTATGACTGATAATGATTTTGTATTACTTGATCCAGATCTTTGGGAACACTCTCATAATAGCAAAAAAGAAATAATCGAATATAACATTAACTACCTATCTTATTTTTTTAAAGAATATGTTAAATATTCTTTAAAAAATAATCACCATGCATTTATGGTAGAAAATGGCCTATATTCTCGTGAAATTGAACGCAAATTGTTTCCTATTACTGATAATCCTAAAAAAACAATAAAAGTTTTAACTAAAAAACTTAGTGGCTATAAAAGGCCAATAGATTATATCTATAGTATGAAGAAGTAGTATTTTAAATATTACTTCTTCTTTATTGTATAATTTTACAAGATAAGTTAATAATATAATTAGGTATCACTTATGAAAAAATAAAAAAATATATTGTCAAGCCGAAAGAAATATGTTAGAATTAATATGTTAATCTTTTATGGCGAGATAGCTCAGTTGGCTAGAGCAATCGGTTCATACCCGATAGGTCGAGG
>CAMLTY010000018.1 GCA_946486465.1 uncultured Mycoplasmatota bacterium | reverse complement strand
ATTAATGGTAATATTATAAAGATTGATAAAACCAATCTAGCTTATATTGAACCTCATAGAATCATTATTAAAGGTATAACATTTCTTGCATTTAATTATTCTACTGATATTTATATAAGAAACTTAACTAATAAAATTAAAATATCAGAACTAGAAAACTACTTAAATACTATGAGCTAACCTTTCACAAGATAGATTTTTATCTAAAAATATTTATAGAGGGTAATTTATTTACCTAAAGTCTTACAATGTATTTTGAGAAGTGAAAGTATTAGTTCGTAGTACCTTCACTTCTCTTTTTACTATACAATTATCTACATTACATTTCCTTTAAATATTCTAAAATAGCATAAGCTGCATCTCTTCCAGCCCGTGAGGCAAAGGCAACTGTAGAAGTAGTACCTGCTAAATCTCCTCCAGCAAATACTTTTTCTTTTGAAGTATGTCCATCTTTATCTATTAGTATTCTCCCTCTTTTATCAAGCTCTAATCCTAAACTATTAACAACACTACTTTCAGGATGACTTCCTATCGCCATAACTACATAGTCACAAGATAGATAATAGTTAGAGCCTTCGATATTAACAGGAAATAATCTATCATCATCTTCTTTTTTTACAAGTTCTGTCTTAATTACTTCAATTTCCTCTACTTTTTTATCTCCATAAATACCAATAATATTATTTTGAAATAAAAACTCTATACCATCTTCCTTCGCTTCCTTAATCTCTTTTTCTTCAGCAGGAGCCTCCACATCACTTCTCCTATAAATAATATAAACCTTACTAGCACCTTTTCTTTTTATAGTACGAGCAACATCCATAGCAACATTACCACAACCACTTACTACAACAACCTTACCTTCATAATCAGGATGATTATTAGACTCTAATAACTCATTACCACCATATACACCATCTAAATCTTCACCAGGTATATTCATCTTACTAGAAATATTAGCACCAAATCCTAAAAACACCGCATCATACTCAGTTTCTAAATCTTCTAAACTAAAGTCTTTTCCAATACTTTGATTTAACTTAACATCAATACCCAACTCTAAAATTTTATCAATTACTTTTTCTAGTAAAGTCTTATCTAATCTAAACTCTGGTATTCCATGATATAAAAGTCCCCCTAAGTAATCATGTCTTTCATAGATTGTCACATTATAACCATTACCTCTTAAGAATGCTGCACAGGTTAAACCAGAAGGTCCTCCTCCTACAACTGCCACTCTTTTATTTTTTAAAGGTAAACTACTAATATTCCAATTATTTTTAAGAGCCATATCACCAATATAAGCTTCTATCTTTCCTATTTCAACAGCATTACTATCCTTAATCCTTCCCTTTACACATTTCCCTTCACACTGCCTACTTTTAGGACAAACTCTTCCACATATAGAAGGAATTACCGTAGTTTCAGATAATAACTGATAAGCTTCCCTATATTTTTCTTCTTTCACTAGCTTAATAAATCCTCTAATATCATTATTTAAAGGACATCCTAACTGACAAGGCTTCCTAACACATTCTAGACATTCTAAAGTTTTTTTAATAATATTAGTCATTTCATCTCCTCCTATTTATAACTATCATACACCCACCAACATAATAAAAAAAGACAAGAATTACTTCTCATCCTTTAATTCCATCATCGCACTAGTTACTTCTTCTTCTATCTCAGGTAAAGCACTTTTACTAATATTAGTTAATATTACAAGTTCTCTAACTGTATCTATTATAATCTTACCCCAAATAATACCACTTCTTACCTTCAAATCATTAAATAAATCTGGAGTAATACTATCAAAGAAATAACCAATTACAACCCTATCTCTTGCAATTACTAATCTTTTATTAGTAACTGCAATTATACCACTACTAGTAACATCTAAAGAACTCTTATTTTTCTGAGCATAAAAAGCATATCTAATAACTTCATCATCATGTAAATGTTCAAGTAATATTTTAGAATGTCTTTTTAATCTCCATCCTACAGTTAAAGGATACTTTCTCCTAAAACTAGATAGTTGTTCCTTTAAAATCTCCTCATTACTCATAAATACCTCTATTCACTAATAAAGCCATTATCTTTTAAAAACTTAACAGTTGTATCTTTATCAGAAAGTCCTTCTTGAATATCAACTATCTTATCATCTTTAACAACAAGTAATAAAGGTGTTCCATATCCTTCACTAAAGTAATCATCAGACTTAATTAATTTAGATTGTCCTTCATCATCTAACTCATCGGTATTTAAATAATTAACTTTAACATCATATTCATATACTATATTTCTAATAATAGGTTCCATTTGTTGACAATAATGACATGTTGGTCTAGCGATATAAATTATTGAGGCTTTATCACCTTCTTTAAGATCTAAATATTCATCAATATCAATATCATTTAAATCTCCTTGTTCATCTTCTGGAATATCACTACTTGTAGAAGTTGTACTACTAGAACTATTATCATTAGAACTATTATTAGTAGAACTTGTAGTAGTCTTACTACTTCCTCCATTATCACATTCTTGTAACTCTGATGTAAAATAACTTGCACCAAATACTATTATTAAAACTAAAACTACTATAGTAGCACTCTTAACTTTTTCAACTGTTTCTTTCTTCATAAACTTCTCCCTCCGTCTATAATTATAACATAAAATAATTAAAAATTAAGTATTATTAACTAATTTCTTCTAAATTTCACTTAATATCAAAAAAATTAAATATAAATCTCTAACTTTTTTCATAGAGTATAAAGAAAGGAATGATACCAAAATGAAAATAGGACTTCCCAAAGCACTACTTTACTACTACTATGCTCCCCTCTGGAAAGCTTTCTTTAATGAATTAAATATAGATATTATTGAAAGTAATTATACAACAGCCAACACTCTAATACTAGGTAAAGAAAAAAGTATAGATGAATCATGTCTTGCTCTAAAGATATATCTAGGACATATCGAAGAATTAAAAGATAAATGTGATTATATCTTAGTACCAAGAATATATTCTATTACTAAATCCGAACAAGTATGCACTAATTTCAATGCTTTATATGACCTTGTAAGAAATACTTTTCCTGACCTAAAGATATTAAATTATAATATTGACTTAAAACATCATCACTCTGAAAAAAATGGGTTTATCAAAATAGGAAAAGAACTTGGTTTTAGTATTATAGAGTCCCTCAATGCTTATAACAAAGCTAAAGAGATAGAAAAAAATTATTATAAAAATGAGGAAAAGAAAGCTAAAGAAGAATTAAGAAGTAATAAGACAAAGATATTACTATTAGGTCATCCCTATATCTTAAATGATAATTTAATAGGTAAAAGTATCACTAACTATCTAAAGAAAAATAATATCTCTATTATTTACAGTTATCAAATACCTAAAGACTTAATAGAGTTTAACTGTAGTAAGATATCTCAAAAAATACACTTTACTATGAACAAAGAACAAGTCGCTGCCTTTAATTATTTCAAAGACAAAGTAGATGGTACTATTATCTTAACAGCATTTCCTTGTGGACCAGATTCTCTATCTAATGAAATGATTATAAGAAAAAGAAAAAAACATCCTACACTTCTCTTAACTTTTGAAGATTTAACTAATAATACCGCAGTTATAACAAGACTAGAGAGTTTCTTAGATATGTTAAAAGGAGGAATTCACCTATGAAACAGTTAGTTGCCTTCCCACAACTTGGTAATTATTTTTATCCCTTTAGAAAATTAATAACTAATACAACTCATCTAAAAGTAATAGAAATGCCTAAAATAACTAAAGAGACAATTTCTCTAGGCTCTAAAAACTCTCCTGATACTGTCTGTGTTCCTTTTAAATATAATTTAGGTAACTTTATAGAAGCCCTAGATAAAGGTGCAACTGTATTATTTCAAGCAGGTGGTGGTTGTAGATATAGATATTATGCTGAAGTCCAAGAAACTATTTTAAAAGATTTAGGCTATAACTTTACAATGTATCAAGTAGCAGAAAAAGATCATGCTAGATTTAGTGAATTATATAAAACTATGTTAAAGTTAAATCCTTATCTTACCAAAAGAAAATTAATAAAAGAAATAATAAGTACTCTTCTTTACATTTATTATTTAGATAAAATAGATATCTTTATCAGAAAAAGAGTTGGCTTTGAAAAAGAAAAGAATAGTTTTAAAAAGATTAAAGATGACTTTATTAAGAAAGCGAACATTGAAAATAGTATTATAAAACTAACAAAGCTCTATTACAAAGCCAAGAAAAAACTAAGAAAAGTAAAAATAGATAAACCAAAAGACAATCTAAAAGTCGGTATCATAGGAGAATTATATACATCTATGGAACCATTCTCTAACTATGAACTAGAAAAGTTACTAGCAAGTTTTAACATAGAAATTAAAAGATTTACTAATCTAAGTTATTTATTATGGAAAAAGAAATTAACAGAATGGTATATGAAATTAAAGATTAAAAAGTATTGCAAATATACACTAGGAGCTGATGGACTTGATAATGTCTACCGTGTCTACTGGTTAAAGAAACATAAATATGATGGTATCATACATATAAAACCTACAGGATGTACACCTGAAATAGGAGCAATGCCCATCATAATGAATATTGCTAAAGATAATGATATGCCAATTATATTTCTATCTTTTGATGAACAAACAGGAGTTGAAGGACTAAATACAAGGATTGAAGCATTCTATGATTTATTAAAGATTAAGAAGGAGGAAGAAAATGGAAGCAAGTCTAGGAATTGATATAGGTTCTATTTCTACCAAAGGAGTAGTTCTAGATAATGATAATAATATACTAGCTTCTAGTTATTTATGGACTGAAGGTAATCCAATTAAAGCCGTTAAAAAAGTATTAAAGGATTTAGAGAAACAATTACCAAAAGATATTAAAGTTACATCAGTAGGTACAACAGGTTCTGCAAGAAAACTTATAGGAACAATGTTAGGAGCAACTAGTATAAAAAATGAGATAACAGCCCATGCTATAGGTACTTTATCAAAGTATCCAGATATAAAAACAATTCTAGAAATAGGAGGACAAGACTCTAAAATAATTTTACTTGATAATGGAATAGTTACAGACTATGCTATGAATACACTATGTGCCGCAGGAACAGGAAGTTTCTTATCTAGTCAAGCCAAAAGATTAGGATTAAATGTTGAAGACTTTGGTAAGATCGCTCTAACTAGTAAAAATCCTACAAATATAGCAGCAAGATGTACAGTATTTGCAGAATCTGACTTAGTCCATAAAATCCAAATGGGCTATAAAAGAAATGATATCATTGCAGGGTTATGCTACAGTGTAGCATCTAATTATCTAAATAATGTAGGTAAAGGTAAAAAAATAGTAGGACCAATAATCTTTCAAGGAGGAGTATCTAAAAATATAGGAGTCAAAAAAGCCTTTGAAGACTTATTAAAAGAAGATATTATTGTAGATGAAAATGGTCATCTAATGGGTGCCATAGGTAGTGCCATCTTAGCAAGAAAAACAGGAATAAAAAAAGAATTTAACTTTAAAGTAAAAGATGCTAACTTTGAAACAACAGGTATAGAATGTAAAGGATGTCCTAATCACTGTGAAATAATAGTAGTAAAAAAAGATAATAAAATCTTAGACTACTGGGGTAATAGATGTGATAAAGGAGCTTTAAAAGTAAAAGAGTGACTTTTCTATCTTCACTCTTTTATTTTCTACTATTTTTAAGCTTTAAATTATTTCTTCTATTTTGCATTTTAAGTAACTTCTTTTTATTACTATTATAATCAAGCATTTGATACTTATTATTAACTCTTCCTTCTCTGGTAGTAAACTCTATTAAAGTATCATCAAGACTTAATCTTTTAGAAACTTCTAATTCATTTAGAGTTTTATAAATTTTTTCTAAAGTATCTTCCAAACTATTATCTTTACTATCATAAAATCTATAAATTTCATCTAAAAAATGAACTTCATTTTCTACTCTTACATAACTAATATTATGTTGACATAAATATCTTAATAAATAATCAATAACTTTTTCTTTAGCATTACTATATATATTTTTTATATTCATAATTACTTTCTCTCATAATATTCATCAAAAGTCATTTTTCTATCTATAATAGAACCATCATCTAATATTTCTATAATTCTATTACAGACAGTCTGATTTAACTCATGGTCTCTTGATGTTAGTATTAACTCTCCTTGAAATTTTTCTAGTCCTTTATTCAGTGATGTAATACTCTCCAAATCTAAATGATTAGTAGGTTCATCCAATATTAAGAAATTAGGCTCTTCTAACATCAATTTACTTAACATACATCTAGCCTTTTCTCCTCCAGATAAAACACTAACTTTCTTAAATACATCTTCACCACTAAATAACATTCTACCTAAGAAACTTCTTAAATGTGTCTCATCATCTACTTTGTAGAATTGTGATAGCCACTCTAAAATATTCTTATCATTATCAAAGTAACTACTATTATCTTGTGGTAAGTAACCAGCATCTATTGTCTTTCCAAACACTACTTCTCCTTCATCACTCTTAATATTACCTGAAAGTATCTCAAAAAGAGTAGTCTTTGCTAAATCATTATTAGATATAACTGCTATCTTATCTCCTCTTTGAATAGTAAATGATATTTTATTAAGTATCATCTTACCATCTACTTCTTTACTTAAATTTTCTACTTTAAGTACTTCTTTACCAATATTTTTAGTAATAGGAAAATCTATATAAGGATATTTTCTAGAAGATGGAACTATCTCTTCAAGTTCAATTTTATCTAACATCTTCTTTCTAGAAGTAGCCTGCTTACTCTTAGAAGCATTAGCAGAAAACCTGGCAATAAAGTCTTGTAACTCTTTAATTTTCTCTTCTTTCTTCTTATTAGTCTCTTTCATTTGTTTTAAAGCTAGTTGACTTGACTCATACCAAAAATCATAATTACCTATATACAAATTCATTTTACCATAATCTATATCTACTATATGAGTACATACTTTGTTTAAGAAATGTCTATCATGACTAACAACTATAACTGTATTAGGATAATTAATAATAAACTCTTCTAACCAACTAATAGCATCTATATCTAAACTATTAGTAGGCTCATCTAATAAAAGTATATCTGGATTACCAAATAAAGCCGAAGCTAATAATACTTTAACTCTTAACTTAACAGGAATATCTTTCATAAGACTATCAAAATATTTATCACTAACTCCTAAATTAGTAAGAAGTATTGCACTATCATTCTCTGCATTCCAACCATCCATATCTAAAAACTCAGCTTCCAAATCTGCTAATCTATACCCATCCTCTTCACTAAACTCTGTATGAGAATATAACTCTTCTTTTTCTTTCATTATTTTATAGAGTCTGTCATTACCCATAATAACAACATCTAATACTCTCATATCATCATACTGATAATGGTCCTGTTTTAATATTGATATTCTCTCTCCCTTACTAACTGTAATATCACCTGTAGTAGTATCAATCTCTCCTGTAAGAAGCTTTAAGAATGTACTTTTCCCCGCTCCATTCGCTCCTATTATTCCATAACAATTACCATTAGTAAATTTTAAATTAACATCACTAAATAAAGTTCTTTTATCAAACTTTAAACTAACATTACTTACTTGTAACATAATACCACCTCAAAACACTTAAAAGTTTATCAGAAAACTAAAGAAAAAGAAAGTTATTTTAACACTTTCTTTAAAGTAACCTCTATAGGGTAAGCTTCTCCTATTCCAGATACTTCTGTCATTCCAACTAATTTATGAACACTCAAAGCTTCTAAATTTCTTGATATAAAGAAATGATTTACCATCTCTCTATTATTTTTAATATGCATATCTTGCCCAACTAAAGAAGATATATCATCTAAATTAAATTGATCACAAAATTCATTCATATTAAAAGCCTTAGGAAATCTACCTGCAATTATTCTACTTCTTACATAATGGACATCTTTTTCTTTAGAATAAATATCACACACATCAAATAATTCATCAATATTTTTTAAATTCTTATAATTTACATTAACAAGCATTACTGGTCTATTAATATTAGAAATAATTGAACAGTTAAGTGCATCTGTAACTTTACTTTCAACAATTGATTTATTAGATACAAGAGTAATCACATCTTTGGAAGAATCAGTATAATCATACCCTAAATTCTTAAAGAAACTATTTCTTCCTACTCCATTACCTTGTAACATAACAATATCATAACCTTCTTCTTTAATAAAATCAGTTATATATTCTCTTTTACCTTTATCTTTAATAGGAACAAATCTTCTTCCTAAATTCATACTAAGTATCTTTAAATTTTTCATAATCTACCTCACTTTCTTATAAGTAATATCAACAACCATAGGCTGTACTTCTACTGACTTCATCACTTTAGCATCTACTACTCTAGCATCTAGTCCCCTAGATACAAGGATATGATTACTTCTAGTTTTACTACAAACATTATTAAGATTATATTTCTTACAAAAATCATCTATATTTACATTCTGTAATGTCCCCGCTACAACTTTATGGTCTATATTTTTATATTCTTCAAGTATATTTCTAAATTCCCATAAGCTTTCTTTCTTATATTTTTTTATATTGTATAAAGCGATACCACTATCATCTAATTTAGAAACATAACAACTAGCAAATTTTCTCATAGAGTCATCTACCCATTCACTTTTTTCATGGTTTAAAAACATAGTATTTGCATAATTATATTCAGAAAAATAATCTTTACTATCCTTATTATTAAATAAAACATTATAAAGTAAATTTGTATCCCCTTGTAATAAAGCTATATCGACATCCAAATTATTAACATAATCTATTACTCTTTTAGATTTCTCCTCTTTATTTTTAACTAAAGTAAAAGAGGCTAAATCAAAACTCATAATCCTAAGCTTTTCCATACTTCTCCTCCAGTGATTTATATTATACAACTAATATCACTTAAACACAACCAAGTTTTCCTTTACTTTTAAGATAAAGTTTTCTAAGAAACTCTACAGGTATAACCGAAAAAGCACATACTAACATTATCTCTATTTCTTTTAGACTAAGAGATGTTGTTCTAAACAAATCTCCCCCATAGTATATAAGGATAACTTGTACTATTACAATAAAGATAATTACTCCTAAAAAGACTTTATTAGATAAAAGATTAGCGAAAATATTAAGTCTACTTGTCCTTGCATTAAAACTATTAAATATCATCATAAAGATAAATAATCCAAAGAATGCACTCATAAAGTAAATATCATTCTTACCATTTCTAAAGAAGGAATGAATAAAAGGACTCTTTAAGAAGAAGATACAAAGTAAAAAGGAATATATACTAGTAAAGACTATCTCATGAATCATATAACTATTTAAGATTTTCTCATCACGCTTCTTAGGAGGCTCTTCCATATATTCTAAAAGAGGTGCTTCATAAGAAAAGGCAATTCCTGCTAAAGTATCCATAACCATATTAACCCAAAGCATTTGAATAACTGTAACAGGATTAGCAACACCGATAAATGGCCCTACTATTGATAAGAAAACAGCACAGAAGTTAACTGTTAATTGAAAGATAATAAATTTACGAATACTTTTAAAGATAGTTCTTCCATAAAGTATCGCCTTTACAATAGAGTTAAAGTTATTATCAAGTAAAACAATGTCACTTGCTTCCTTAGCAACTTCAGTACCACTACCCATACTAAAACCAACATCACACTTTTTTAAAGCCGGAGCATCATTAACACCATCTCCAGTCATTCCCACAACAAGCCCTAACCCTTGACTAAGTCTTACTAGTCTACTCTTATCAGTAGGTAAAGCCCTAGCCACCACAGAAAGTCTAGGAAGAATCTCTTTAACCTTATCATCACTCATTCTATTTAACTCACTACTAGTAAGAACAACATCTCTATCACTATTAATAATACCAGCATCTTTGGCAATAGACATCGCTGTTATCTTATTATCACCAGTTATCATAACCGTCTTAATACCCGCTTTTCTAACTAACTCTATCCCTTCCCTAACTTCTTCTCTTAATTCATCTTTAATAAATAATAAGGATATAAAAGATAACCCCTTACCTTCATCAACTCCTAACATTAAGACTCTAATACCTTTCTTAGCATATTCATCTATCACATCATTAATTCTCTTTTTATTAACAAAAGGAACACCTATACCACTAGGTGATATATAGTACTTACATTTATCAAGTAATACTTCAGGAGCCCCTTTATAATAAGTAATCTCTCTACTTTCTTCAATTACTTTAGTATAAGAATATTTATTCTTACTATCAAAAGGAACTTCTTTTATTTTTTTACCAGAATAATTCTCTTCTCCTAAATAATTAACTACTGCCTTATCAGTAGAGTTTCCACCTATCCACATTTTTTTCTCATCATCATAGACACAATTAGTATTAGATAAAATACACTTTTTCAAAATATTATAATAAGTTATACTACTCTTAAGCCTCTTCTTTTCCTTATAGTAATCTAAATTACCAAACATAACCCCTACTACTTCTAACTCTCCCTTCGTAAGAGTACCAGTTTTATCAGTAAATAAAATATTTAAACTACCAGCAGTCTCTATTCCCATAAGTTTCCTAACCAAAACATTATCTTTTAACATTCTCTTCATATTACTAGAAAGTACTAAAGTTATCATCATTGGTAACCCTTCAGGAACAGATACTACGATTATTGTAACTGCAAGTGTTAAAGCCTCTAAAAAATATGCAAAAAGTAGTGAAGTATCAGATAAAGTAACAACAATTCTATTTATATCAAAGTTATTATTAATTACTAAGACTGAAAAAAGATATGAAAAAGCCACCAAAAATGCCCCAACATAACCAATTCTACTAATAACTTTAGCAAGGTCTCTAAGTCTTAACTTTAAAGGACTCTCTGGCTGTTTCTCCTGTAACTCTAAAGATATCTTCCCATAAAAAGTATTAACCCCTACTTTCGTAACCATCATCTCTCCAACTCCATGATAAATAACACTACCTCTTAATAGTTCATTATTATCACTAGGATTAAGCCCACTAATAAAAGGTTTCTTATAAACCTCTTTACTTTCACCTGTAATAGAAGACTCATCTACACTAACTTCTCCTTTAATTAATACCCCATCTGCCACAATTCTATCACCACTATCTAATAATATAATATCTCCTACAACTACCTCATTTATATCAATAAGTAAAACTTTATCATCACGTCTAACTTTAACTTTAATCGCTTCCGCTTCCCTCTGTAATTTAATAAAAGCTTTCTCACTTCCATACTCTGATATAGTTGAAATAAATGATGCTAGAAAGATAGCGATTACAATACCGACAGTCTCATACCAATCAAAATCCTGTATTAAAAAGACTGTTTTAATACCAAGAGCGATTAAAAGTATCTTAATAATAGGATCTCCCAAACTCCTAATTAACTGTTTAAAAAAACTATCTTTTTTAACCATTACTAAAGCATTAGTACCATACTCTTCTCTAGATTTAACTACTTCACTATTACTTAAACCCTTACTATTTATTTTCATAGAAGCACCCTCCTATAGAATACTATGAAAACAACTAAAGGATTAAACTAACTAAAGAAAGACAAAAAAATACATATAACTTAATATATGTACTTAACTAATTCTCTTATAAATACGATATTTTACTTTATCATTACTATTAGTATTAATAAAACTATATTCATTAAGAGAAGTGCCCTCATAAATAATTTCATAATTATCTATATCATCCATATTATCATATAAATAATCATCTTCAGGAACTAATAAATGACTAAATTTATATTTTTCTAAAAAGTCTTTTACTTCTATAGTATGCTCTTTTTGTAAAATAAAATACTCATCAAGAATATCATCTTTCTTATTATTAGCTTTAAAAAACACTTCTGCTCTAGGATCTATATAACACTTAATTCCCATCCACTCTGGATAAGCACCTTCACCATATCCCGTATATAATGTTATATCACTAGCTTTCTCATTTTCTAGAAGATAATCTATTCCTTCTTTATAAGCATAAGTAAAAGTCATAGAATTTGTTCCAATTATAACTAATAAAACTACACCAGCAATACAACAACTATTTAATAGATATCTATAAGGTTTAACCTTAACTTTATCTATTCTCTTCTTAAAAGAATCTTTTAAATAATCTGCTAAAGGCAATATACCTCCAATAATAAAATAAGCAAAACCTTTGTAAGAAGAAAATCCAAGATACATAGTTCCTGCAAGTAAATAAAAATATCTAGGCTTTATTTCTTTTTTTCTATAGAAAATATAAATACAAACAATCAAGAAAATAATTGCTAAATATAACTTTCCTAAAGAATCACTTAAAGAAAGAGGAACCATTTCTCCTATATATTTATTTACATAATAATTTCCATAACTTCTAAATATATATGTAATCGCTTCTATTCCATAAGGATTGATAAAACCAACCAAAAACATAATTATTGCAATAATAAATAATGGTCTTTTGTTATAACCATCACTTTTTAATGGACCAATTTTATAATGAAAAGAATCTATTAAATAAGGAAGTAAAAAAGCAAACTGCATAAAAAACATCGAAGCATGCAAATTAATTTGTAACAAGGAAAGTATAGGCAAACCATATAAATATTTCTTATTATTTTCTCTAATATACTTCTCTAATAAATATATTTCTGTAATTATAATTGCAAAAGTAAAGATTTGTGGTCTTGAAGTGATAAAGTATGATGCTAACAAAGAAGTCATTATTGTAGTAATAAGTACTGATAAAGAATAACGATTATTACTTAATAACATACATAACTTATAACTAATAAAAATAATATATCCTGTTACCAAAAGAGTTAAAACTAAAAGTCCATATTTTCCTAAAGTACTATAAGTCAAATAAAATATCACCGAAGATAACCATTGTTGTATTACAAAAGCAAAATCATGATGAATAGTAAATGGTTCAATAGTTGGAAAACCATTATTTAAAATATATCTTCCATGATTTAATAAAAACCAAATATCATTATAATGAATATTCCAAGCAAGAACTATAAGTAAAGGAATATTAAAATATAAAAATAAAGTCTTCTTTGATGGATGATAATTTCTAATTTTATTTAATATTTTACTTTTCTTCATGATACACCTTCTCTACATTTACATTCCATATTTCTGTCTTATCTTTATCATTATTTATAATCTTTTTAGCAGCAATCATCGCACTCATCATAGAATGATCCATATTATTATAACGATGCTGTCCATTTCTACCAATACAATAAAGATTAGAAAATTTATTTAAATAATTAATTAATTTATCAATCTCACTATAAGTATCAAAATAAGCTGGATATGCTTTTTTCACTCTTTCTAAATGAGAATCTAATACATCGTCTTTGTCAATAATATTCATACTTACTAACTCATCTATCGCTTTATTTATAAAGTCTTTATCACTCATATTCCACTTATCATCATTTTCATTACAAAAATACTCTAATCCTAACCATACCCCATCTAAAGGAGAAGCAACCATATATGGTGACCAATTATTAAAAACTTGAATTCTTCCCAATTTAACAGATGAATCTTGAACATAAAGCCAACAATCAGGAATTATATTACAAAGAGTTCTTATATTAGTAGTATTTTTAAGTTTTAACTTTTTAACTAATAACCCAACAGTCATAAAATCACGATATGGTAAATTAGTAGCAATTCTCTTAATATTAGCATCTACTTTAATAGAAAAGCTCTCAATTAAATCTTTTAAAGGCATTGATGAAATAAACTTATCTCCCTTTACCTCTATTTCTTTACCATTATGTTTATAAGTAACAGAAACTATTTTTTTATTTTTAATATTAATCTTAGTAACAGTACATTCTTTTCTAATTTCCCCATTTTTCTCTATAATCTTCTTTTCTAATTCTTCAAAGAATTGTCCAGGACCATATTTTGGATAATAAAAGCTTTCAATTAAAGATGTCTCTTTCCTTTTATTTTTTAGATGAAATACTTTACAAAACCAATCTTTTACTACTGCTATAACTGATAGTCCTTTCGCTCTTTGACTACCCCAATCTGCGCTTATCTTACTAGGATGTCTTCCCCATACCTTAAAAGTATAATCTTCAAAGAACATTTTATAAAGCTTCTTTCCAAATCTATTAATATAAAAGTTTTCAAGAGATGTCTCTTTTCTTTTAAATATAATAGATTTTAAATAACTAAAACCACACTTAATTATATTAACAAATCCTAAATTTTTAAGTGTATCCCAATTAATAGTAATTGGATAATTAAAAAAATGTTTTAAGTAATAAATACGAGACAAACGATTTCTAATTAAAAATGTACAATCCTCTTTTTCAGGATCAGGTCCACCTTCCTCTAACTTTTTTTCTCGTCCTAAAGCTTTATCATCAAAACTCATTTCTCCTTGAACTGGCATAATATCTTTCCAAAATTTAACAACTTCTTCATTTTTAGAAAAGAATCTATGCCCCCCTAAATCCATACGATTATTATTATAGTTAACAGTCTTAGAAATCCCTCCTACTTGCTTTTCACTTTCTAAAACTATTACTTTATATTTATTACTTTTATTCAAGAATTCATAAGCAGCGGTCAATCCTGCAGGTCCTGCTCCTATAATAATTACTGTCTGCATTATAACACCTCAATAATAACTAATACTCAAAATCTTCTATTCTCTTTTTAACATAACTTATCCCTTTACTATTTTCTTTATCTCTAATTTCTTCTTCTATATTCATAAGATAAATCATATCTTTTACCAAAAAACTATTACAAAAAGCAAAAATAAAATTTGAATAAGGAAGTAAATTCTCTTCATTACTAAGAACATTCTCTTTTTTAGATATAGAACTATATATAAAAGGATAAAACATAAACTCTCTTTTTTCAGTTATTTTAAAAGGAACATGAATAGTATCAATATCTCCAAAATTAATAAGCGCTTCAAAATACTTTTTCTCTTCGTCTTTATTATATCTAATACTCACACTAATTTTATCTAAGTTACTATCAGATACTTTACTAACAATTTCTTTAAAATTCAACTCATTAAATGATGAAAAAAACTGATTAGGTACAATTATATTAGCACAATTATCCTTTTTATATCCATAAACTCCTTCATCATATCGATAAATAAAAGGAGTTTCTTTTTTTTCTATGCTTTTACCATTTTTATCAAATAAATACATATAAGTACCTTTACTATCTTCCCATCCAGATACAATTATTTTATCATCAATATATTCCAAAAAATTAACTGAACTAGATCCTAACTGATAAGCATCACCATAAACTCCACAACTATTTTTTCTCACTAAATAATTAATATTATCTATATTAGTAATAGCATAACTATTACTTTTTCCATATACATCCATACAAAACCTCCCTCTTATATAATACAACTATTTTCTAATTTCAACAAGTTTTCCAGTTGGCATAACATATATCCTAGCTCTACCAAAATCATTTTTCCTACTTACTTGATTATTATTTAAATCATTTAACATAGTTACAAGTTTACATTTAGAAAAGTAATAAGAAAACAATTCAAACGGTATTAAAGAATCATCAGACTTTAATTTATATTCTTTATGAAAACTTTCACTATAAACAAATGAATAAAAATTAAGATTATTCTCATTATCTAAAGTAAAAGGAACATGAATATTATCAATATTTTCAAATTTAATAATAACTTCATAATAATCATTAGACTCATTATAATTAACTGAAGTAACATTCAAATCATTAGAATTAAACATAATTAATTCTTTCTTTAAATCATAAATATTAAAGTCTTTTTTATCTATACTAGGAGTAACCAAAACTAGAGAATTATCATTATTATAACTATACAAATTCTTATTAACTTCTGTTATATCTCCATCTACATAGAGTCTACTAAAGCATTCTCCATTTCCTACATCAATATTTTTAAGATACATTGTATTCTCTTTTATATCGTTAACATTTATATCTTCTTTATCCTTAGTTATAGTAATACCACTATATATAGTCGCTTCCTCTTCTATAAGATCTCTTTTACTAAGCTTACCAGAAACAACTAATGTATTATTTTCTTCAATATAATTGGCAAAACTAGGATTAAGTCCTAAATAATATAATGTAGAAAAACTCATCGCTACTTTTTTTAATACATAGTGATGTTCATTAAAAGACATACTTGCTAAATTGTCACCAACCAAACCTTTTATTATCATACTACCTACTCCATTACTACTATATTTACATACTAATTATATGTGATAAAATGAAAAAAAGCAAATAAAAAGAGCCTAAACTCTTTCTATCTGCTTCTAATTAAAGCTATGTAATTATTAACTTGACTCGCCCAAGTAGTACTTGCAGCATATTTTGGACCAATCGCTTCTGGCGTAGTTAAGCCATAAGAATAATAATTACGATATAAGTTATCTAAATAGCCTATAATACCCTCATCAAGAGTAGCATATGCTTTATATGCCCCTCCTCCACAGCTAGGGCCACCTTTTTGACCACCAACATTATTACATTCACGAACTAAACTACTACAAGTTCCATTACATCCTGTCTCATGAAGAATAATAGCAGTTGCCATATAAGGATCAATTCCAAGTTGTAGTGAATAACTAGCTATTAGATATCCTTTTCCTGAAATAGTAGAATTTAATGAACGATTAAGTTTTTCTGCTAACTGATTCATAGTTAAGCCATCATAAACAATAGGATCAACTGGAACAGTACTAACTTCATCATAAGTCTTAACATCTTCTAGTTCATCTTCAATTGTTACTTCTTCTACTTCCTCAGTATCAGTAGTATCTTCTTCTACTTCAGTATTATTATTAGATTCATCTGCAGTATCAGTATTTTCTTCATTCTTATTATTATTAACATTTTCTACTTTACCTGCATTTAAATCATTCATTGTCACAGTTTCATAAGCTACAGTATTATCTTCTATTTGAAAAGCTTTATACTGTAATACTCCGGCTAAGCCTATCATAAAAACACCAATAGATGCTAAGGTAAGACTCAGCTTACTAACTTTTTTCATAGTTCCTCCTTCAAATAAGAACAATAAAATTGTACCAAATTTCTATTATTTTGTCAAATTTGACATCCGAACCTATTATATTATATGTTTTTTCTTGACTTTTTCTTAATTTTATTATTGTAAGAAATATATATTAAGACTCCTCCAATTAAAATCAATATTCCTCCTATTAAATATATATATGTAGTACTTCTTGATGTATTAGGTACTTCAACTGGTTTAGAATTATACATAACTTCACTTTGAATATCTCCAGTACTCTTTACTTCAAAATCTATTACTGATGTATTTAAGACATATCCATCTGGGGCAATTGTCTCAGTAAGAGTATATTTTCCTACTGGAAGTTTCTCTATATAATGCGGACTATCACTAGATGTCCATTCATCTATAATCTCTCCCTTACTATCTCTAATTACTAAATGTGCCCCTTTTACTTCTTCACTATTAGCCATATCAAGTTTACTTATTTCTACTTTAGTAAAGTCATTTACAAAATTTATTACACCAACTTCATTACTATCACTAACACTAAAGTATATAGGACTATCATTTACTATCACTCCATCTGGCGCTTCTATTTGTCTTAATGTGTAATCTCCTATCTCTAATTCATCACTTGTATAAACATCTTCAGTAGTCGTAAATTCATCTATTACTTTTCCCATTCTACTTTCAAGTCTAAATTTATAACCTGCTTCTGCCTCTACTACTAATCTTCTATTATTAACACTGATTGTAGTTATATCATTACTTATATTAACAGTTTGTACTTTTCCTGTTTCTAATACTCTAAATGTCACCTTAGATCCTGTTCCGACATATCCAGAAGGTGCTTCTATCTCTTCAAGACTATATATACCAGGTACTAATCTTTCTACTTTATATGGACTAGCCGTACTAACAAAAGTAATTGGTGTCATTTCTCCATCTAGTCTACTTAATCTCATCGTAGCCCCTGCTATATAGTCTCCTGTCCTAGCATCTATCTTACCTAGATTTACTATTATTGGCCTATTTTCTATTGTAACACTAGGATTTGGATTACTAGAACTTATTGTCACTTCATATTCTTTATCACTTTTTATATAACCATCTGGAGTATCTGTTTCAACTATTTTATATGTTCCATCAGATAAATCACTTACTACTATAGGAGTATCTGTAGTTGTAACAGTCTTAACTAAATCACCACTACTATTTCTTATCTCTAGTACCGCTCCACTAACAGCCTTTCCTGTTTCACTATCTATCTTTTGAATAGTAAGTCCTCCTGTTTTATTAGATATTGTATAGATATTAGAAGTAGTATTAACATTAAAATCAATAGATACTTTCTCATCTGTCTTAATATAACCACTAGGAGCTTCCACTTCTTCTAAAGTATATTTTCCATATGGAACTTCTACTTTAAGTGGTGTGTTACTACTAGTAAATGTTTCAGAATAATTTCCATCTTCACTAGTTAATTTTAACTTTGCCCCTGCTATATAAGAACCACTACTCATATCAACTTTACCAATATAAATAAATGATTTTACATTTTCCATTGTAACTTGAACACTAGTAGTATTTTTATCTATTGTAAAACTTTCTCTTTCTTTATTTAAAGCATAACCACTAGGAGCCTCTATTTCTTCTACATAATATGTACCTGGATCTAACTTATCTATAGTATAAGGATCTTTAGTAGTAGTAAAGGTATCTATTTCACTTCCACTACTATTAGTAATTCTAAGTTTCGCTCCACTCAAAGGATTACCATCCTCATCTACTTTATTAATGACTATCTGATTATCTGAATTATAGAACACAGCCGTAATAGGTTCAGTTTCTTCACCTGTAATTGTAACAGTAACTTCACTAGAACTTAATGTATAACCATTAGGTGCCTTTACTTCTATTACTTTATATTCACCTTTTTCTAATCCTCTAACACTATGTCCTTTATTATTAGTTGTCCATTCATCTATTACTTTATTATCTGATACTCTTATAAGTCGTAACACCGCTCCACTTACAAAAGAATTATCACTGGCATCTCTTTTTTCTATTATTACTTCATTCTTCTTATCTTCAAAATCAACTGTTATTTTAGTATGAGTTTTATCTAGACTAATTTTTTTCTCAGTAGTATTAATAACATAACCTGATGGTGCCGATACTTCTACTACTCTATAAGTTCCTTCTTTTAGTTTAGCAGTATCAACACTAACATAATCATTAGTTGTTGTTATAGTATCTACTACTTCATTATCACTATTAATTATATTTAATACTGCCCCACTGACTACACTACCTGTTTCACTATCTACTTTTCTAATTCTTACATCATACTTTGAATTTGTTATTGTTTTACTAATATTTAAATTACTATCACTTATTATTACATTACTACTCTCTTCATCTATGTAATATCCATTAGGGGCTTCTAACTCTTTAATCTCATATTCTCCTGGTAATAAGTTATTTATTACATAATCACTAGTTGTACTCTCAAAACTTGCTACTGTCTTATTTGTTGCCTTTCTAATAACTTCTATACTAGCACCTGCTAAAGGACTATTATTACTACTATCTACTTTCTTTATTGTTAAACTTCCTGTTGGCATAGATACACTAGCTGATACAGTTTTTTGTTTAGGTACTCCTACAAGTGTCCCTACAACTGCTTGTTGCATTGTATCTGCCATATTACTAGGTGGATCATAACTATAAGCGACATAATCTGTATAATTAACTACTACATTTATATTTACACTTATAGGATTATCTATCTTAGATAAATCTATTCTTAATTTAAAAGGTTCACCACTACTTATAGTATTATTTCCTACTACTTCATTACTACTATTAAGAACTTCTACGGCACTATTATCTACACTAACTGCATAATTATCATAACTAACATTACTATCTACTGTTATTAAATCAGTAACTAAATATTTATTATCACTACTTAATTTAAAGTCACTAGTAGAAATATTAAAAGAAGGATTAATTGTAACAGGATTATTCTTAGCATTAACTGCCCCTGTTATTAATGGTTCTATATATCTATAATAAGAACTACTTTTAATAATACTTTTTTGATTAGCAGTTAATACACCTGTCTCACTATCACTTACACCATTAACTCTATCTTGATAAAACCATATTGCCACTTGTGTTAAATAATCATCATTCTTATCATTTCCAGTTAAGCTTTTATTAGGATAAGCATTTTGTAATATATATACATATCCTGCATCCAAAGGAACCTCACTCTTAGTAATAGTTTGAGGTTTATCATTACTAGGCCATCCTTTTTCTTTTTCAAGACAATATACAGTATATCTAGTACTACCATCATAAGCATAATAAGGCACTAATGATATTATCTCATCACCATCTAAACCATCTTCAAATAAGGTAACTCTATCAGTAAGAACATTACCCATTCCCGTTGTTAATGTATCTGGAAGTTCTGTTGGTAAAGCATAAGAACCTGCTACTGCTTTAGAAAAAAATATTACCATAACTGCAGATATTACTATACTGACAGTAATTTTTAACCAATCATTACTACCTTTCTTAAATATACTACCAACTTTCTTTATCATATCCATCACCTATCTTATAAATAGTATATCACAAAAAAAATAGTAATTAAATACTATTCTTTCAATAAAGTTAAACTAACCTTTTTCTTATCTAAGTCTATTGCCTCTACATAACAATCAACTATATCACCAACACTAAATAAATCACTAGGATTTTTAATATATTCATGAGTTAATTTAGAGATATGAGCAAGTCCATCATTCTTTAAACCTATATCAATAAATAGACCAAAATCGACTACATTACGTACTGTTCCCTGTAGTTTATCACCTATTTTTAAGTCTTCTAGATGTAAGATATCACTTCTTAAAATTGGTTGTGGATAATCATCTCTCAAATCTCTCATAGGCTTTTCTAAAGACTCTATAATATCAGTTAAAGTATATTTATCAATATCGATTGTCTTACTAAGACTCTCTACATCTAAATCATTAAGTTTATTAATAAGTTCCCTACTACCTAAATCATTAACACTAAATCCTAAATAATTAAGAAGTTTAAGAGTCTTATCATAACTTTCAGGATGAATTGAAGTCTTATCTAAGGGATTATCTCCATCAAGTATTCTAAGAAATCCTACTGACTGTTCATAAATTTTATCAGTAATGCCTTTAATACTATGAATCTCATCTCTATTCTTAAATTTTCCATATTTATCTCTAAAAGCAATAATATTATCAATTACTTTTTTATTAAGTCCTGAAACATATTTTAATAAGGATGGACTAGCTGTATTAATATTAACCCCAACACCATTAACAGCTTTACTAACAACAAAGTTTAATGATTCGTCTAATTTCTTAACAGGTACATCATGTTGATAAAGACCAACACCTATACTTTTAGGGTCTATTTTAACAAGTTCCGATAAAGCATCTTGCACTCTTCTACCAATACTAACGGCACTTCTTTTTTCCACAGTTAATTGTGGAAACTCTTCAATTGCAAGCTTACTTGCAGAATATACTGACGCCCCTGCTTCACTTACAATTATATAAGATACATCTCTTTTAGCATCTTTAATTGCTTCTGCTACAAAAGCTTCACTTTCTCTTGATGCTGTACCATTACCGATAGCGATTACATCGATATTATATTTATCAATAAGTTCAAGTAATTTCTTCTTAGAACCTTCTATATCATTATGTGGTTCTGTTGGATAGATAACATCAATATCTAAGACTTTACCAGTTTTATCTAAAACGGCAAGTTTACAACCCGTTCTAAACGCAGGGTCATACCCTAATACAGTTTTATCTTTTAAAGGAGGTGTAAGTAAAAGTTTCTCTACATTAAATGAAAAGTTCTCAATAGCACGTTCTTCACCTTTTTCTTTTAATTCACTACGTACTTCTCTATCTACACTAGGAAGTATTAAACGTTTAAGACTATCGTTAATCGCATCAAGAATTATTTCATAACAAAAAGATTCTTTATTCTTAATAACTTTAGTCTCTAAGTACTTAACTATTTTCTCTACATCATAATCTAACTTAACAGATAAAGCTCCTTCTTTTTCCCCTCTATTTATCGCTAATATTCGATGGGGTTTAATATATTTAACTGTTTCACTAAACTCATAATAGTTACTATAAGTCTTATTTTCATCACTAGCATTTTTCTTTAACTTACTAACAATTACCCCTTCCCTAAAGATATAACTTCTAATCCATTTTCTATAATAAGCATTGTCACTTATCCATTCAGCGATAATATATTTAGCCCCAGTAATAGCATCTTCCACAGTCTTAACTTTATCATTAAGGTATTTTGAGGCAATAGTATTAATATCCCCTTTAGTAGGACAAGACATAATAATCTTAGCAAGAGGCTCTAATCCATTATTAATAGCATCCGTTGCCTTAGTCTTTTTCTTCTCTTTATAAGGGCGATATAAATCATCTACTTCAACAAGTTTAGTACATTTCATAATAGAAGATTTTAAATCATCAGTAAGAAGACCTTTCTCATCAATTAATCTTATAACGTCTTCTTTTCTTTTCATTAAATTAACTTGATACTGATAAACATCATCTATAGATTTAATAACTTCTTCATTTAAAGCTCCAGTCGCTTCTTTACGATATCTTGCAATAAAAGGAATAGTATTCCCTTCTTCTAATAATTTTAAAACAGTCATTACTTGCTTTTTACTAATATCTAAATCTTTACTAATTTCTTCAATAATTACTTCATTCATAAATTTCCTCTTTTCTAACACTATCTATTTTATTACAAATAACAAAATGATTAAAGAAAAAAAGAATTATTTGACGTAAAAAGAAAAGAATTTCTAATATAATAGAAATCCCCTATACATAAGTAAAGTCAGTTACACCACTGTCTCTGATTGCAGAGTTAGGTATTGTCCAAGTATTTCTTGTTACTAGTATTTCTGTCATATTTGTATTCTTTGCAAACACATCAAAAAAATTTGTGACATTTGAAGTATCAAAATTACTTAAATCTAATTTTTTTAAAGAACTACATCCAAAAAACATAGACATCATATTAGTTACCTTTGAAGAACCAAATTTTTTACTAAAAATAATATTATCTAACTTCATATAATCTGCAGTCATTAAATCCATGGAAAACATCATTGCCATATTAGTAACATTTGAAGTATCAAAATTATTTAAGTCTAAGTTTGTTAAAGAACTACATCCATAAAACATATACCCCATATCAGTAACATTTGAAGTATCAAAATTACTTAGATTCAATTCAAATAAATATTTATTTTGTGTAAACATATAACTCATATTGGTTACTTTTGATGTTTCTAAATTATCTAACATTATTTCTTTCAGATTAGCTGATTGAAAAAACAATCTACTCATATTAGTAGTTATACTAGTATCTAAATACATTAAATTAATTGATGTTAGGGAATTTTCAAAAATAAATCTTACAATTTGACAAAATAAAAACAACGACCT
>CAMLTY010000017.1 GCA_946486465.1 uncultured Mycoplasmatota bacterium | reverse complement strand
ACCTCTAATTATCTTCTTCATATATCTCTTCCTCTTCTATTTCATCTTCATCGTACTCATTACTAGTCTTAGGCTTTAATTCATTTATTAACATCATTCTAACATCATCTATTGATAAGTTATAGAAAAGTTCTCCTTTAATGGCAACAGAAAGTCTTCCAGTCTCCTCTGATACTACTAAAGCAATAGCATCTGTCTCTTCAGCAATACCAAGTGCTGCTCTATGTCTTGTACCAAGTCTTTTATTGATTTTAGTACTACTACTAGTAGGAAATACTGCTCCAGCACAAGTTATCCTATCACCTTGAATAATAACTCCTCCATCATGTAAAGGATTACCCTCATAGAATATTGCTATCAACAAATCACTAGATAAATCAGCATAAAGTTTCTTAGCTTTATCTATATAATTACCTAAACTAATATCCCGCTCTAATACGATTAAAGCACCAATTTTATTTTTTCTTAAATAATCCATCGCTTGGGTTAACTGATATACTAAATGTTCTCTTTCATCAACAGTAAGTACTTTATGACGACCTAATAACTGATTACGACCTAACTGCTCCAAAATATTTCTAATCTCAGGTTGAAAGATTACAATTAAAGCAAGTGGTCCATACATAATGACATACTCTAAAAGTAAACCAACAGTTGTAAAGCCACACAAATCACTAACTATTTTTAAAATAATGATAATGATAACTCCCTTAAACAAAAGAGTAAGCTTAACACTATTTCTAATATTTTTTAAAATGATATAAAACATTAACCAAACAATCGATATATCGACAATTTTCCTCAAAATTGTCAAAACACTTGTAACAGTAATAACCATAAAATCTCTCCTAACTGTTTCTAAACTGTATTATTATTTCCATCTTGATTAATAGTTGGTATAACTACTTGACTAACTTCACTAGATGGAGCATTTACATTATCATCACTAACTGTATTATTAGTAACTGGTTCAATCTGTGGATTAACTACAGTAGGTGTAACTACATTATTAGGTTGTGATACCTCTACTTGTGGTATAACATTCTCAACTGGTGAAACATCTACTGAAGCAGCACTATTATCAACAACATTTTGAGAAGAATCATTATCAGCAACAACACTACTATCAACAGGTTGAACTTCTAGTTCACTAACAACGTTATTTTTAGTAACTGCTGTATTATCAGTAACACTAGTTGGAACTTCTTCTGCCACTGGAACATTACTAACAGGCTCTGCAATAGGTGTTGTAACAGGAGTACTAGTAACTTGTGCATCACTAACAGGTTCACTAACTACAGTATCTTGACCAGCCATTGCATTATTAGTATCATCAACAGTAGCATATTTTTCTTTCTCTTTTTTATTCTTAATACCTTTCTCTGCTAAATAACCAATACAAGCAAAAATAAGAATAACTAAAACCACTACCCAAACGATATAAAAAGGGCCATCTAATGTATCCCTAAAAAATTCAATAACAATATCCATAAGACACCGCCTTTCACACTTTATCCCTTTATTCTTCATTTATTATCATAACATGATGAACTCATCTTTTCAACTAAAGAAAAATAAAAAATTATTATTTATGTAACTTCATGTATATATCATCAACATTTTCTCCATCTATAATTGCAACATTCTTAAAAGTCTTATACGGCACAAATCCTAGTTTTTCATATAAATGTATCGCTCTATAATTATTAGAATACACAACCAAATTAATTTCATCTAAATTAAGATTATTAAAGCCATAATCTATAAATCTCTTAAGTGCTTCCCATCCATAATGCCTATTTTGAAACTCCTCTTTTATTAAAATACCAATCTCAGCATTACTTAATGTAATATTCTTTAAATCAATATTACCAATAAAACTTTTTGTTTTTTTATCAAACATTGAAAATATTATTATGTTTTTTTCTTCCAAAGCTTCTTTCACGTACATAAACCTATTCTCATAAGTATAGGGATTAGGGTCTGCAGTTATAAACTTCTTTATATTAGGATTATTAAATAATTTCAAATATTCATCTATCAAATCATATGAAACATTAACATAATAAATATTATCTGATTCTAATATAATTTCTCTATTCATAAACACTCCTTTAAATAATAAAACAATAAAATGGTGCCGACTAAAGGATTTGAACCTTTGACCTACTCATTACGAATGAGTTGCTCTACCTACTGAGCTAAGTCGGCATAAAAACTTTACTACTTTAGTATAGCAAAGTTTAAAGAAATAATCTATTACAAATCCAAACTATCAGGATTTAATAAGAAATCCATAATTCCAATAACAGATATACCTTCTTCAGTAATCCAAGGTTTAATTATATCTTTAACAACAATAATCTTTTTAAAGTTATCTCCTATATTCATTAAAGATCTTTCCTCTTGAATAGTCTTTTCCCTAGTTTCCAAATTTAAAGAAGATTGTATATAATAACGTTTATTACCTAAATTACATACAAAATCAACTTCTAATTGTTTTCTCTCACTTTTACCATCCTTATTTTTAACATTCTGCTCTACAACTCCAACATCTACATTATATCCTCTAACTAATAATTCATTATAAATAATGTTTTCCATCAAATGGCTTTCTTCTTGTTGTCTATAGTTAAGTCTTGCATTTCTTAAACCAACATCTGTAAAATAATACTTCTGAGGAGTCTGAATGTATTTTTTTCCTTTTATATCATATCTTAAAGATTTATTAACAATAAATGCATCTTCTATATTCTTTAAATATAGGTTTATAGTATTTAATGACAACTCTTTTTCCCCATTACTTTTAAAAGCATTATAAATTTTTTGAGGATTAGTAAGAGAACCTACTGATGATGCTAACATATTTATTATAGAATCAAGTATATCAACTCTTGATATATTATTCCTATCTACTATATCTTTAACATATGTTTCCTTAAACAAATCTTTTAAATATTGTGACTTTTCTTCATCTGTTTTTTTAGAAAGTATAAGAGGCAATCCTCCATAAGTAACATAATCGGCCCAAGCTTCATATTTATCTCCATCATAACATGATAAATATTCACTAAAAGAAAGTGGGAACACTCTAACCTGATCGCCTCTACCTCTAAACTCTGTTATTATATCACTTGATAAGAATTTAGAATTACTACCAGTTACATAAACATCCATATTTCTCTCATATAAAAAACCGTTTAAAACATATTCAAAACCAGCTACAAGTTGTATTTCATCTAAAATAATATAATACATGTCTTTATCAGTAACTTTACTTCTTATATATTTATCTAAGATTTTAGCATCTAAATATTTTCTATTTTGTTCTTTATCAAGTTCTAATTTAATTATATGATCATCTTTTACACCAATAGATTTTAAATAGTTAATAAATAATGGATCTAATAAATACGATTTTCCACACCTTCTTATTCCTGTAACAACTTTAATAAGACCATTTTCTTTTCTATTGATTAATCTATTTAAATAAATATCTCTTTTAATTTGTTTCATAAAACCAGCTCCTTCTTTTATAATTTTATTATAACTCAAAAGAATAAAGCTTAGCAATAGTTTCACTGAAGATTTTTGTGTATTTACGCAAAAATCTTCACCGTTTTTTATTCTGTCCTAAGTGCAATAACAGGGTCTTTCTTACTAGCCATTTTAGATGGAACAAATCCACTTAAAACTGTCAAAGTAACACTAATTACTAAAAGAATAATGGCATGAACAGGATTAAGACTAGCAACATTAGGAAGGTCTGCTAAACTCTCTATTAATGAATTAATTGGGAATGTCAAAAGATAAGCAATAACAAGTCCTAAGACACCACTACATACTCCAATAATAAATGTTTCAGCATTAAATACCCGAGTTATATCTTTACCTCTTGCCCCTAAAGCTCTTAAGATACCAATCTCTTTAGTTCTCTCAAGTACAGAAATATAAGTAATAATAGCAATCATAATACAAGATACCACAAGGGATATTGATGAAAATGCTATCAAGACATAAGTAACAGCATCCATAATACTACCAGATAAAGTACTAATCAAAGAAGCATAATCAGTATATAATACTTGGTCACTTTCATCTTTACCTTCATTATAGTCATCTAAATAATCTGTAATATAGTCCTTAGTATCAAAATCTTTTGGATAAATATAAATAATTGAAGGAGTTACTTCTGCACCTAACACCCCTAAAATATTATCTTTAGTAACAGTAGAAGTTGTATCATCAAAAGCTTGCCCTGTTAAAACATTATAACTGACTTCTTTTTGTCTATTAACAATATCACTATCTTTATTTTTATTAATAACGGCATCTACTAAAGCAGAATTATAGTAAATTCCTGACTGAGTCAAAGAATTCTTATCTTCTTTTCCCCTTATAATAGCAGTAACTTTAACTGTAATCGCATCACTACTATTATACATATCTTCATAATCTTTACTAGGCACAAAATAATTATTAATTTCATTATAATAAACATCATTAGGAATTACTTTAAACTCTTTATTTAAGATATCATCAAAAGATATATTACTACTTGTATCAAATCCAAGCTGTTCTAAAGTACCACTATCTAACTCATTACGAGAATTAACAGCAATAACAACACTAGGAGTATCTTTATCTATAGAGCCTGCTAAAACATCATAATTATCTTCTAACATGCTCTTACCATTAACTTTATCAGCATATAAACTCCAACCCATAACACCTGTCATAGATGTAGTAGACATACTATAATTAGTACTAGTAGGAACTAATCCATAAGTACCATCCACATTTCTAGTAACAACATTTAAAGTAGTACCGTACTCATAACTAATTGCCGAAACATTATCTTTATCCATAGATTCTATATAATTAATATAATCATCATTAATAGTATTAAAGTGCATCATAGTCTCTAAACTATTTTCTCTAGGATAAATAACATTTTTACTAGTATACTCTTCATGTTTATCTCTATTACTAGTCATCTCCTGCATAACTTCTTCATTTATATTCATAGCCTGGGTACTAATCGTAATAGGCATCTGTGATAAGCTATCCGCTTCATATTCATCTATTTTCTTCTGAAAACCATTAGATAATGAAAGTATTAAAGCAATACCAATAATACCAATAGATGCTGCAAAAGATGTCAAGAATGTTCTACCTTTCTTAGTCTTAATGTTATTAAAAGAAAGTTTTAACGCTGCCCCATATCCAAGTACAGTCTTTTTAATAGTTACTTTATCTTTAGAATTCTCTTTATCTTTAACAGGCTTACTATCACTTAAAATCTTTCCATCTTTAAGTTCAATAACTCTAGTTGCATAATCCTCTGCAAGTTCTGGATTATGAGTAACCATAATAACTAACTTATCTTTTGCAATTTCTTTTATTAAATCCATTATCTGAACACTAGTAACAGAGTCAAGTGCCCCAGTAGGTTCATCTGCAAGTATAATCTCAGGGTCATTAACAAGAGCCCTTGCAATAGCAACTCTTTGCATCTGTCCTCCAGATAACTGATTAGGCTTTTTATGAGCATGGTCTTTAAGACCAACTTTATCTAAAGCTTCAAGAGCCTTAACCTTTCTATCTTTCTTCTTATAACCACTAAGTATTAAAGCCATCTCTACATTTTCTAAAACACTAATATGACTAATTAAGTTATATGACTGAAAGATAAAACCAACACAATTATTACGATAATAGTCCCATTCCACACTTTTAAACTTCTTAGTACTTTTATTATTAATGATTAAGTCCCCACTATCATATCTATCAAGTCCTCCTAAAATGTTTAAAAGAGTAGTCTTACCACTACCACTACTTCCCAAAATAGCGACAAACTCACACTTTCTAAACTTTAAACTAACATCATTTAAAGCATGTTGAACAAAATCTCCTGTCTTATAACTTTTATTTATATTCTTTAACTCAAGCATAAATCCCTCCTTAAATACTCTACATAACTATTATATACTATAAATTAATATTTTTATTTATTTTTTTGAAATATAATGTTAAAATTAAGGAAAGGGAGGGATTAATATGTTAAAAAAATATCTAAAAACTTATTCCCTCTATGGCAATACTAAGGTTTGTATTGCCTTTTTTTGTGGAGGAGTATATGAAAACAATATTTGATTATCAAAGAGAAATAATTAGTGAATTAAAAGAAAATGAGTATTTAACTATTCATGAATTAAAAAAGAGAATAGAAATACCTTCATACCAAGAACGAAGTAACTTTCTAGAAGCCTTATATAATCTAGAGTTAAAAGAAGGCATTTATAATATAAGGAAAGGGACATACACACTATTTCCTAAAGACTTATACAAAGTTGACTATGTAATTCCTATTTCCAAAGGATTATATTTAAAAAGATCTAAAGTAACAATAGATGAAACTCTTAATAAAGGAAAAATAATTTTGCCAGACGATATCGTTGTTGTAACCAATGAAGAAAATCCTAAAATAAAAAGAACAATCGGAAGAAGTATGTATTTCTTTAAAAACTACTTATTGAAAGAATTAGAACAAAAGAATTTAACATATAAACAAATTAAAACCCTTGCTATAGCAAGAAACAAACAAAAAATAACTGAACTAAAAGATTTACTACACAATCTTGAAAAAGAAGGTAAAATCTACTGTCAAGGCAAAACATTTGAAAAGTGGCCAAATAACTTAGCTTTAACTAAATTAGAAACTGATAGTAATAATAAATTATATTTTGTATTAGATAACAAAAGATACTACAAAGAGAAAGAAGAACTTAACAATGCTTTAGATGGAGATATTATCGCTGTATCAAGGAAAGGAAAACACATTGTAAAAATAATTGAAAGAACAAAAGAAGAATTAATATTAGAAGTAGTTGAAATTGAAGGAGTAAAACAATTAGAACCAATACTTTTACCAGGCAAGGGCAAAATTAAAGTTAGAATAAGCTCTAATGACATGAAACATCTTAAAATCGGTGATAGAATAAAAGCTCGAATAAGTCTAAATGAGACAGATGGAGTCTATGAAGCAGATTATATAAATACAATAGGTAATATAAAAGATAATGATATAGATTTAATATCTATCGCTGCAAAACATGGATTTAATATAGAGTTTAGTGACGAGGCTTTAAGAGAAGCTAGAAACATTCCTCAAACTGTAAATATAAATGACTACAAAGATAGATATGATTTTACTAAGAGATTTAAAACATTTACTATTGATTGTGATAATACAAAAGATATGGATGATGCAGTTAGTATAATGAAAAATGAAAAAGGCAATTATATTTTAGCAGTGCATATTGTCCACGTATCTCATTATGTTAAAAGAGGTAGTGTTCTTAATAAAGAAGCCTATGAAAGAGCCTTATCGGCATATCCTGCAAATTCAGTTATTCCAAACCTACCACCGGAATTATCAAATGGTATCTGTTCTTTAAATCCTAATGTTCCAAGACTAACAAGAACATGTATTATGGAAATATCTAAAACTGGAGAACTACTAAACTATAAATTTGTAAATTCTATAATTGAATCTAAAAAGAAAATGTCTTACAGCGAAGTTAATAAAGTATTAGATGAAGGAATAGTAGATGATGAATACCTACCATTTTTAAATGATCTAACTACTTTTAAAGAACTATCAGATATTTTAACATTAAAAAGGAAAAGTGAAGGTATGTTAACATTTATAGAACATGAAAATAATTTTATCGAAGATAAAGATGGCAATATTATTAGTATAGAAGAGAAAAATAATGGTACAGCAGGTAAAATGATTGAAAATGCTATGATTTTATATAACTACTGTGAATCTTCATATTTAAACTTTATAATAGGTACATCTATTAATAGAGTCCATGACTCACCAGATCAAGATAAATTAATGGATGCTTTTGATAAAATTCATAATCTTGGTCATAATTTACCAAAAATAGGTTCTATGACTACAGCACAATATATTCAAACAATATTAAATATGTATCAAAATGAAAATGATTATCCTATTATTTCAGATATTATATTAAAAGCTTTACCAAGAGCCCATTACTCTATTTATCCAACAGGGCACTTTGGTTTAGGATTAGATTTTTATACTCACTCTACTTCACCTATTAGAAGATATCCAGACCTTAAAGCTCAACAGATAATTGATTCATATGAACAAGGTAAATTATATGAAATAGAAGATAATAACACTTTAGAAGCAATATGTGAGCACTGTTCTATGAAAGAACAAGAAGCCGAAGCTTTAGAACGAGAAGTAGAACTAATCAAAATGTTAAAATATGTTGAAAGACATAAAGATAAAAATTATTATGGCATTATAACAGATATAGATAATGAAAGAGCATATCTAAAAACTATAACAAATATACCCGGTTATATAGAGTATCTTGACTTAGATGATATAAGATTTATAAAATCTAAACGATATTTAAAAGATGAAAATGATATGGTAGTATTAAAAATAGGAGATACAGTTAAAGTACAAACTCATAATACAAATCACAAAGAATTGTTAGTAAACTTTGACTTTATTAAAAATATTACTTTAGAACAACAAAATAAAAAAGGAGCTACTGCTCTTAGAAAAAGTTATATAAAAAGACTATATTAAAAACAGTGAAATATCCACTGTTTTCTTTTTATCCATTCAAATCCATAAATTCTTGATTTAAAGTTTGATATTTATTAGATATTTTATTAGTATCACTTTTCTCTAATACATACCAACCATTACGAAACATAAGTTCATAGACTTCTCTTTGTAATGAAGAATAAGTATCAAACATCTCTTTATATTCACTATATAATGTTTCATTAGATACTTCTGTTAAGCTAACAGCATAGTTTTTAACTAACTGTTTTAAAGTACTAAGTAATGAAGAAATATAATCTTTATCATTTAGAACCATTCCTTTAGGAGTCTCTACCTTAGGATTACAAATTTGATTATTATTCATTGTTACCTCCTTCATTTAAGATATTTAAGATTTTACTAATATTACCTTGAAATACATTGCTAGCTTTACTAAGCATATCTTTAATCTCACTATCACTTACACTATTAATAGCATTACAACTACTCTTATATGCACCATAATTCCAATTAAACATATCACTTAGATAATCTAAATCTTTACAACTAATAATATTAGGTACTGCACTATAATTATTTTCCATATCTTTTCCTCCCGATATTAATATGGACAAAAACAAAAAAACTATACATAAAGTATAATTTTATTTAATAGTTTTTAATCTATGTTTAATATCTAAAATTAAATCCATCGGAGCATTATCCATTTTATTTAAAACAAGTAAAGCATCTTGTAACTTAGTCTTAACAGGTACATTATTTTTAATATTCTCAACTTCTTCATCTAAATTAAAGTTTTCACTAGGATTATCTTTCATATATTCTTTAATATAGTTCTTTATATCATTAAGAACATATTCTTTTAACTTATATGAATCCATCTCCATAACTCCAAAATATCCACTAATCATATATCTATAAACATCCTCTATTGTCATAGCATCCCTCTAATCATTAACTTCAAGTTTATCTAATAGTTTATTAATACCTTTATCAATCTCTTCATCTTTACCTTTAAGACTAAGTAAAAGTTTATTAGTATTAGATGACTGAGGTAACATAAACCCAGCCTCTCTCATCATATCTTCAACCATTACTTTATTAGAATGAATTAACGCCTTATATAAACGTTTTTCATCATCATCACTTGATTTACTAATAAGATACTTTAAAGCCTTAATCTGGTCAATTTTACTATCAGCAAGTTTAAATAATTCACTGATAACTCTTTTATCTTTAACCTTTTGTTTAGGATAAACTCTAGGTAACATACTAATTGCTTTTGATGGACAAGCCACTGCACATGCTCCACATCCAATACATTTATCAAAATCTATCTGCCCAGTCTCATTATCAGTCGCCCCAGTTGGACAGACAAAAAGACATAAACAATCTTTAGTACATATTTTTAAGTCACGATAAGCGTGTCTTTCACTTTTCTCCATATTAGCACACCTCCAATATCTTAAGACTAGGAACCTTACAAACAGGACAAACCTTAGGAGGATTATCTCCTATATAAACAAAACCACAAATATCACAAACCCATATTTTCGTATTCTTAATGTAATCTATACCCTTTTCTTTATAAGTATCTATTACTACTTTCATAATATTAGTACTCTTACTAGCCCAATTAATAACCCTTTTAGAACCTCTATCATCATATTTAGAGAATACTTCCATTGCCTTACTAAAGTTATTAATATCATTATCTATCATATTAATAACATCATCTAAATTACCAGCTTTATCTTCTTCTAAACCTTCATAATGTTTAGATAATTCTCTAAATAAATCTTTCTCTTCTTCTAAATACTGTTTTTCACAACCACGAGCTAAATTAGAGCAAATTAAAGATATTTCGTAGTTAGACAATTCTCTTAAATCATCATCTTCTTCTATAACCTCAACTTTAGACTCTTTTTTTATTTCCTCCTTTTCTTCTTTAACCTCTTCAAATAAACTCTTAGGCGCTCCACATAATGGACATTTCCAATCATCAGGCAAATCTTCAAACTTTACCTCATTCTTAGTATCATCATAAATATAACCACAAATAGTACAACGATATTTTTTCATTCTAACCTCCATACCTAAATCATATCAAACTAAGAAAAATAAATCTACAATAATTGACATTTTTATATTATTCTATATAATAATATCTACATCAAAAGGAGGAATATCTAATGGATAAACAAAAATATTGTATAGACATATATGGCGAACCATTAAAAATAGGAGATGAAGTTATTCCTGTTCTTGAAGAAGCTTTAATCATAGGAATAAGTGGTACTATCTCTAAAATAGAATATAGTGAAAAATATAATAATCATTACATTACAATAACAGATAAACAAGGCAATGTTCTATTAGAAGGTGTTGATGCAAAATGCTATACTACTAAAGAAAGATTCAACGAAAGAGAAAATGAAGATTATATATATAGTATTAATTTTTATAATAAAAGACTCATGCTCCAAACATCTCTACCCTTAAGTAATATTACAAGTGTAGATTATGAAATACCAGAGGATACAACTTTTGCCACTATCAACGCCAGACACACATTTAAAAAAGATGCATATTCTATTGATGATATTTATTCTCTAATTATTGATAACCAAGTCAAATTATGTTATGATGAAGAGGCTAATTATTATTACTTAATGAATGAAGAAACTTATGATTATCATGACATAAGTAGTAATTATAGAGTCTTTAAAAATGAAGAAGAATTTAAAGTTTTTATTAAAGAAATAATTAAATATTTTAATAATACAGATTTAACTCACATTAACACTGAAAAAATTTTTGATGAAAATGAAAAGGCTAAAGTCTTTGAAAAAAGCCTAATTAATAGATTAAGTAATTAAATATAGAGAACTTATTCATAAAAAATAAGTTCTCTCTTTTTCTCTAATTATATCTTTTACCATTAACTAATGGTGTTAAAACTCTAACCTTAACATTAGGAAGTTCTATTTTAGGAATAGAATCTATATTTATATTTTCAAAAAGACTAATTTTATCTAATAGTTCCTTATCTTTACTATTCTTTAATTTATTAAACAATTCTATTTCATTAAGACTATACAAGTCATCATAAGTAATATAACCTCTATCAATAGATAATTTTGTTATAGTAGCAAGTAACTGCATCATATAATTATCTTCATTAGTATGACAATACAAATCTATACTTTTACTAACATCAATTATTTTAGAAACAATATCTCTACTAGTAAAACCAATTTCATCTTCATTATCTTCATTTTTAAATACTCTAACATCATTAATAATTTTTTTAATATCATCTTTATTGATATTTTTAGTCCAACCTATACCAGTTAAAATAACACCATCTAACCTATCAGCACAACATTTAGGTCTATCATTATCAACAATACCAAATTTCTTAAAGTTGATAATATCATCAACATCTATATTATCTTCTTTTAAACATTTAAGTAAATACTTATCATTTTTAATAATATCTTCCGTAAGTTCTTCTGTACTTTCTTGTTTTTCATAGTCTTCATTCATATAATCTATAACATGAGAAAAACAGGGAGTTGCCACATCATGAAATAAAGCTGCTACGGTCATAGTCTTATCTTTAGTTACTTTATAAGTTAATAGAGAAGTTGTAAGTGAATGTGCAAATCTACTAATATATTCACTAAAATCATAAACACTTTTAGAAGCAAAATCCATTCCACAAAAATATCCCACATTCATTAATCTAACTAAAGAAGGACACTCAAAATACTTTCGAAGAAATAACGGCATATTCTTATAATCTAATTGTTCTAAATAATACTGTAATAACATATAGAACCCTCCCTAATAATATTTTCTCATTTTCTCTAATACAAGCCTACCTTTCTCTTTATCAGTAATATATTTTAAAAGCTCTTCTCTACTTACTTCTTCAAATTTATATACATATTTTCTATTTTTTAACTTATTTCCTAAATATATTAAATATTGTCTTTTAATTTCTAACTCTTCTAATAATATATCTTTCATAGACATAGTTGTATAAAACTCTCTTCCATTAGTATAAACAAAAGAATCTCTTTCATCATAAAAAGGACACATTGCATCATAAATAATTCTATCATCTTGAATTATAAAAGAACCATCTATAATTTTATTTGGATCTGATACCTTTAAACCTCCACTACTATTAAAAGCATTACCTTTAAAATCAGCACACCCTGCTAACAACTTTCTATCTTGTAAATAAATGATACCCTCAGCATTTTTTAATCTTTCAAAAGTATCCAAACTAACATATCTAAGATTAAAAGAATGTTCAGTTTCTTTTAAATATTCTAAAACAGGAATATTAACTAAAATATTTACAGATTCATAATAAACCGTTTGATTTTTAATAATCTCTTTCATTAGAACCTCCTTGAAAATATTCTAGCATAGATGATAATAAATTAAAAGAAAGAAAGAACAAACTTAATGCTTGTTCTAACTAATTTTATTCTTACTAATAATATCTTCTAATTCTTTATAAACATTATCCACTTGCTCTTTATCACCTTCGATAGCAACTACTTTCATTTTAGGAATAGTATATTCATCAATTTCAAATTTAACATGTCCTTTTTTATAAACCATTCTATGTCTTTTTAAAACTTTTTCATCATTTAAATCTAATATGGATATTAAGGACTTAACAAATTTTTTATTTTCTTTAGTAATAAGTAAATCCAAAGACTCTCTACTTACACTCAACACATCATTATTTAAATTATCATCTTTAAAATTTAATAATTCCTCAGTTCTATCTTCATAAATATTTTTAGTAATCCTAGCCATTATCTTACCACCGTTTTTATAAAGAGTTCTTACCTGTTTATAATCAGCAATTTTTCTATATTTATTTTTTTTACAATAATCTATAAACTCTTTTATGCTTTTTACTTTAAAACTATATTCGTATTCTTCATTCATCTTTTTTTCACCTTTCTTAAAATTGGATTTGGATAATTAAATCTTGTAAATACTTGATATTCAGGATAATTTGCTAAAAAGTGTATGCTAGCTTCAGTTGCATCATCAGTAGAATGCACTAAATTTGTATTTAAATCAGGATCCCATAATACTTTTTCCCCATTAAACCATTCAACATAATGCGAAGCAATACGTTGCGTTAAGTTTTCTCTAACATAGTGCTTTCTTATATTTAGGATATCTGCATCTTCTTTTACCAATAAAACTCTATTAGGACCATTCATTTGTATTTCATATTTCATACCATGTGGATGAAAATAACTCATTGGCTTTAAATGCATTTTCGAATACAATCCTAAATTACAATCATATGAACAAATTAAATTTTCTCTATTAGGAATCATAATCTCTGTTACACTAGAAGAAACACCTGCTAAAAATGATGAAGGTTTGACTATAACAACATTATAACCTAACTCCCAAAATAATCTAGGAGTAATATGATTAAAAGCTATTTTTTTACCACCTATATTAACATATTTATCTAAATTACATTCTCCTAATATTTTCTGAGCTTCCTTCTGTTGTGCTTTATAATCAGTAGTATTGCTTATTAAAAATTCTAAATTATTTTTCCAACTATTCACTATGTCTTTCTTCTTTACATCATTACGTCTTTTTATTTTCTTTAATTCAACAATTTTATCTAAATACTCATCATTAATAATTTCTTTAAACTGTACATAATCACTACTATTAACACAATCAAAGTATTTCACCAATAGTCCTTCAAAACATGTCTTATCTAATAAATGTTTTACCGCATTATAATCTTCTATTTGTTTTAAATCATAATGATGATTACTAATATTATACATATCATATCTTATAAGTTTTAAAAAACAGTCAAGTTCTTCGTCAATTCTTAAATAATCATTGTATATACTATTACTTACTAACTTATTAACTTCACCATAAGAATATCCAATATCTGGAGTAGTATCTACTACATATTCATTCTTATTAATATCTCTAACTATTACTACAAAATGATATCCATTATATTTTTCTAAATCTATACTTTTTCTATTAGTAACTAAAGCTATGTAAGAATCAGTATATATATTAAGGGATTGTAAATAAGTTAAAAATACTTTAGATGAAGTATAATCATCACCAATTAAAGAATCAATTTCTGTAATAGGATTAGGATATTCTTCATATATCATAGTCTGCCTTACAATATCCGCCAATACTTGTAATCTATCAATATCAGACAATTTTTCAAAATCTTTAATCATAGGAGAATCACAATAAGTCTCTCTAGAATCAACTATTGGCTCTAACATATTTATATCTGGAAGTATTTTATTCATATTCATCTATAACCTTCTTCAAAAACATATTAAAATTTTTAAGCAAATCATAATCTTTTCTTAATCTTAACTGTCCATTTTTATTTATATTTCTCATAAAATCTTCATTAAAATATTTTTTTATCTTCTTAGCAGACTCTTTTATATTATCTAAATCCACAAGTACACCATCAATACCATCATTAATCTGTTCATGTAAACCGCCTCTATCATTAGCAACAATTAAGACATTATCTTTATTAAATCTTCTCATTTCATTAATAACTAAGCCAAATATTTCTCTTTCAGAAGGAATAAGCATTATTAAAAGTTTAGCATAATGTTTAACTATATATTGTGGTAAGAAAAAAGGTTCATCTACATATAATATTGAATTTGTTTTACTAGCCAAATCTTTATATGTAGAAATTATTGGTTGCCCTTCATAATATTGTCTAGTAATAACAACTGCTTTAACATTCATCTCTTTACCTAATAACATTGTTTTATCAAGATTTTTATATTTTTCTGCTCTTCCTAATGAAAGAATAAGAGAATCGTATTGATTTAAGTCATCTAAAATCTCTCTCATTCTTATATTTTCATCATATGTATTTTCTCTACTTAATATTTCTCCATTAATAATATCTATGTTTTTCTCTTCGCTTAAACTATATTCTTTTAATAGAGTTGTTCGGAAACCTCTAAAAAGGGGTTAACAAAATTATAAAAATGTGATAAATTAATATTGGTTAGACATGAGGTAGGAATTAAGAAAGTAGCCTTTATGGAGCAACTAATCATGTTTAACCAATAATGATTCCTATAGTTGTTCCATAAAGGCTATTTTGAGGTAAAAAAGAATAAAAATGGATCAATATTGTGAAGAAAAATTAGCAAAGCTAACTAATAAAAAATTTAAAAGATTAATGGGAATTAAAAGAGAAGACTTTAATGTTATGGTTGAAGCAGTAGAAAATGCATACAGAGAAAGACATAAAAAAGGTGGCAGACCAAGTAATTTTGAATCTAGAGAAAAAGTTATTGTTCTTCTTTTATACATAAAAAATTATAATGCTATGGAAGATTATGGTATTCAATTTGACCTTCCTAAAAGTGTTGTTTGTGATTATGTTCATGAAGTGTTAGAAGTATTATTATTAAACAAAAACTTTACTTTATTTGGTAAAAATCATACAAAATTTGATTCATCAGAAGATAGACTTTTAGATGTAACTGAGATAAGAATTTTAAGGCCAAAATATAATCAAAAAGATAAGTATTCTGGTAAAAAACATTATCACACAATGAAAATACAGATAATTAAAGGTAAAATTACTGGTTTTATTTATGAAATACAAATAGGTCCTGGAGAAGAACATGATTTTCATTTATTTAAAAGAACATTTGAAGGTAGTCCTGATAATATTACTTATACAGCAGATTTGGGATATATTGGAATTAATAAAATTACTAATGGTAACACACCATATAAAAAATCTAAAAAACATCCATTAACAGAGAAAGAAGAAGAATATAATAAAGAATTAGCAAAAGAAAGAATTTATATTGAACATACAAATTCTTGGATTAAAAGATTTAAAATACTTAGTACTAAATTTAGAAACAACTTAAAATATTTTGCATCTTTTGCAGTTTTGGTTTGTGCTCTTTTTAATTTAGATATTGCCTAATTTTAGTTTCCGAACAACTCTAATAAATGATTTCGTATATAACTACCAGTAGATATTAAATAGTTATTTTCAGTAGAGTTAATATAATCAATAGCAGCTTGTTCCCAATTTATCCTTTCATTATGTAATTGCTGTTCCAAAGAAAGTGACATATCTTCATTATATATTTTAGCAGTTGAGTGAGGTATCCAAGCTTTAATACTGTTTTTTTCTTCCTTTATCATAGATAATAACCCTGCATAAGGAGTATCATTACATAATGTAATAACATAATCATAGTTACTAAAATCTATCTTATTTATAACATCAGCAGTATTTTTAGAAGCTAATCTATAATTTTCAACATTACCAAAACTAGTCTCTCCATTAGTATCATTAGATAAGATATATAGGTTAGTATTTTTTAATGATTTATGATATTTAAAAAGTTCCTCATTATATCCCATACTGTCTTTATTAAATTCTAATGTAAATAAATTTAAATGATAATCAATTTTTTTAGTTTCTAACAAATCTCTAATAACTTCAATATATCTTCTAACAATAGTACCAACCCCTGCATAATGACTAATAATTCCATCATGAGCACAAAGATTAATTAATAATTTCATTGATAACCTCCTCAATATTAGATTTTTTATAAATAATAATCTTATAGTTTTTAGCATATTTCTTCAAATTAAAAATTGTTAAAGCATGTGTTAATTTTAAATTATCAATACTTCCAAAAGGATTTTTATCATCATTTAATGATGGATGATAATTACCTGGATCATATAAATAGTAACTACATACATTATCATTATTATAGATATCTATAAATTGTTTAAACCAGTATTCAACATAACTAGCATCATAACTATTATCAATCAAATGATTAACTTGATTATAAACTAAAGTACTAATAGGACCTCTATCTATAATAATTGTCCCTTTATCATGCTTATAAACTTTCATTTCATCATTCTTTAAAAATATTTCTTCTTCATCAGTAAAAGGATTATCAATATCAGGATTAATTAATTCATCAACAATATAAACATTATCTAAATTCATTGCTTTTATTTTATTAACTAAATATGTCTTACCAACACCAGGCAAACCTTCAATAAATATTATTTTTTTCACTATAAAATCTCCTCATTAAAAAATAATTCTACTGTATAATATAACACACTTTTTAAAGTTGTGATTTTATCATTTCCAATTTCTTTTCCCGTTAAATACTAAATTTTTCTTGAACATTAACTTTTTCGCTTCTTCATCTTCCCTAGAAGGTATCACCATATAATCACTATACTTCTTTCTAAAATCTGCAATTTGTATTTCGTCATATGGCTCAAAATACAAAAATTCAATTATTTTATCTAAATCAATAAATCTCCTAGGTAACCTATATTCTATTCTATAATCATCATAATTACCAACGCCAATATATTGATTTAAAATATCTTCATCAATATCACATACCATTATATAATTCTTCTTCATAGTATTATTACAAAATTCCATAGCAGTTTTTAAATATCTAGCCAAAAAAACATATTGTTGTTTATATACATCTTCGGCGATATATTTTTTAAACTCTTCTATTGGAGCACTATATAATTCTTTAGGTACATAATCAAAAGTATTTTCTCTAGAAGCATAGGCTTTTGGATATGGAACTTTATCATAAATAACAGGCTCTTCTTTCTCAAATTTTCTTACTTGTTCAATTGTTAAACCACCATTAAAAACTATCATATAACCCTCCATTTAAATATATTCTGTCTCCAAACTACTATAAAATCAATTACTAAATACATTTTACAAAATTTATAAAAATATAATATTAAATTATCATTTAACTAATTTTCTAACTGGTCCTTGCTCCTTTTTTATCAATTCAGATAAATTAATATTTTCAAATTCTTTAAAGCTATCAATAACGTCTTCAACTGTTTCTGTTGTATAAGCAATAACAGTTGCATCATCTACATTAGTTATTTCATCTGTTGTTACTGCTAACATTTCTTCACTATATCTTAATTGATTATCATCAAAATAATAACAACCATTTACTTCATCACTTATCAATCTCGAAATATTAGAATCGCAAAATAATATGGGTTTTGAAGAACATATATTTTCTGCTTTACCTTTTTCTTTTTCAATATCTCTACTAAAAAGAAAATCATATTGGTCTTTATCTATAGAATAAACTAAATATCTTTCATTATGATATAATCTAACAAATTCATATAGGTTAGATGATAATACTTTACCATCAGATCTCACAATACTATCTAATTTTTTTGTTTTTTCATTATCTAAATTTTTCTATATTGTACCAAATTTCTAATAAAAAAATCAATCATTTCTGATTAATTCCTATATCAAAAGTTCGAATAATTCGAACAAAATTCCAAAATGGTGGAGCTGAAGTACCCATAAGTGAACTTTCTATATCACTTACACGTGGTATCTTCTTCTCATAAGTTTTATTTTGTGTATTAAATATTATAGTTATACTGTCATCATACAAATAGACCTTATAGACTAGTGTATTAATTAACAACCTTCTGTACTTAATATCATCTATATTTCCTTTTCTCATTTGTGTTAAGAAAAATCTTACTTGTGGAACAGTCAATTTAATAGATTGGCTTTCTTCTATAGCAATTTCATTTTTAATATTTGTTAATTCCACTTCAATTTTTTGTATCTCTTCAAATATAGATGTTTTAACTGTATCTATATCACACATTTTAAGACTATTAAATAAATTGTTTTTCTGTTTCTCTAATTCTTTTAATTTTCTGTTAAGTCTTTTTAATTCTCCACTATCCATATTTTCTTTGGCTAATTTTACAACGGTTTCAGCTATTTTATTTATATTATCATCAGTCAAAAGATTCCTAGCTTGTTCTACTACTAAATCTTCAATATAATCTTTCTGAATAGGCTTTTTATCACAAAAACCAATTCTCGAATTATTACATTTATAATAAGTATGCAATTTCCCAGTTTTAGATGTACCACTATGGCCTGTCATCATTTCTTTACAATGACCACAAAATAATTTAGTAGTTAATAAATATTCTGTTTTTGCTCTTGCTCGTGCAGGAGCTTTTTTATTCTTTTTCATCATATCTTGCACCTTGTTAAAAGTCTCATCATCAATAATCCTTGGTATGCCATCTTTTATCTCCATTTCTTTATAATTGTAAATGCCAACATATTTTTTATTTAACAACATTTTTCTAAGACTATTTTTATTAAATTCTTTGCCTAATCCTGTTTTAATTCCCTTATCATTCAAATAATTAATAATATCAGCGACTCTTTTTCCTTTTGCATACATATCAAATATTTCTTTTACTATATGGACTGTCTCTTCATCTATTGCGAATTTCTTCTTTTTAACAATTTTACCATTTACATCAGTAAAATTACTATCTACTTCTATAAGTTTTAATCCTAGAGGAACACTACCACCATTATAATAGCAATTTTCAGCATTTATTTTCATTCCTCTTTTTATCTTCTGACCTAACTCAACAGAGAAATATTCTGCCATACCTTCAAGTACACTCTCCATTAATACACCACTTGCGTCATCAGAAATATTTTCTCTACTAGAAAAGACTCTAACACCATTTTTACTTAACTTCTTCTTATATATTGCACTATCATATCTATTACGAGCAAAACGGTCTAATTGATAAACTAAAATGCCCTCAAAAGTTTTTTTATTACTGTCCTCAATCATCTGCAAAAACTGTGGTCTATTATCATTCGTTCCAGTTGTAGCCCTATCTATATATTCATGAATAATATTATAATTATGGTCTTTTGCATATTTTCTACAATATTCTAACTGACCTTCAATGGACTGTTCATTTTGATTATGAGAACTATATCTAGCATATATTACTACATTCATTCCTTTTTCCTCCTTATCTCTTCTTCTAATTTATATAATTGTTCTTCCATATTTAATATAAAAAGTTTATTAAATTGAGAGCTAGGTATTATTAAATCTTCTCCACTTTGTTTATCTCTAATTATTTTTACATCATCTGTTGCTTTAAGTTCTAACTCTTTAGTAGATTCATTAACATAATAAAGATTGCTTGTTGTGTCGTATGTATGCCACAAATAACTTCCTATATATTCAAAAACTTTAGATTCAGGCTCTTTAGATATAAGATAGTTAATTGTTTTGAGTATTTGCGAACTTGTAAATACATTATCCTCTTCTTTTTCATTTTTTGCATTCTTTTTAAATTCATTTAATACTTCTATAGCATAATCATTTAAACCCGTTACTTTGTTAACTATTTTCCAATCATCTTTGGTACTTTTAAAATTTGATAATCCTAATAAATAATCTGTAGAGACATTAAAATAATTTGCCATCTTAATTATTTTATCAGCATTAGGAATTTGTTCAGCCTTAACATACGCATTAACACTAGCTTTTCCCAGTTTTAAATCTCTACATAGGTCTGCCTCATTTAGATTTCTTTCGTCTAAACAAAGACATAATCTTCGTGCAAACTCAACCATACTAACATTACCTTTAGCATTTTCTAAAGCTTTCTTCTCATCAAATAAATCAATCTTTCTTTCAGTTTTTTCATATTTTCTTAATTTCGTCATTTTACACCTCATTCCTTCCTACGAATTTTTTTATTGTTTTCTAGCCATTTTAACCAAGTAACGAATTATTTACAAAATAGCAAATTTTAATGTTATTATGGTGGTGTCGTTGTTGAAGAACGGCGAAAAATTTTCGTTCGTTAAAGCAAATATATCATTTGATGTTGTTGTTGTCAAGATATAAAAGGAGGAGTATATGAAAAAAGCAAATAACGATATCAGAGAAGCTATAAACAAAGCTAATCTGAAGTATTATCAAGTAGCTAAAGCTTATGGACTATCAGATAGTAATTTTACTAAATTACTTCGATTCGAATTAAGCAATGATAAAAAAGAAAAAATACTAAAAATTATTAAGCAACTAGAAAAGTCAAATCACATTTAGAAATTTAGAAGGGAGATGTTTCTAATATGCTTAGTGAAAAACAAATTAAACAAATAGCTAAAGAAATTGTAAATGATATTGATAAGTTTGTTAGAGAACATCAAACTCAATATGATTTATTTCTTAAGGAGGTAGAAAAGAAAAATCATGCTAACAAAAACAAAATATAAAAATAAGAAAGTAATAGTAGATGGAATTTTATTTGATAGTAAATTAGAAGCTGAAAGATATAAGCAACTAAAAGAGCTAGAGCAAAAGGGAGTAATAAAAAACTTGCAATTACAAAAGAATTTTGAATTAATTCCAAAATTTAAAAAAAGAGGTAAAGTATATCGAAAAACGTCATATAGAGCTGATTTTACTTACACTATTGTAGCAACTGATGAAACTATTGTAGAAGATACTAAAGGTTTTAAAACAGACGTTTACTTATTAAAGAAAAAACTATTCGAATATAAATTCCCTAATTTAGAAATTAAAGAGGTGCAAAATGAAAAAAAGCAATCAAAAAAATACAGTTTTAGATATAGAAGATAATTCATTTGAAATTATTCCTCAATTAGGTGGAATTATAGTTTACCCACATTTAGAAAGTCCCATTACAATAAGTTACAATGCTTGGAAAAAAGTTTATGAATATATAACTGAACAAGAAGAGAATGAATATTTAATGTTTATTGATAAAGAAAAAAGGGAAGTAGAAGAGGAAGAAGAATCAAAACAATTTAGTAGCCCTCAAACTGTACACGTTACGTATGAGGCTGATGAAAAAACATTAGAAGAAGAGGAATGATAAAATGTTAAAATTTATAGAATTAAATGCAGATAAATCCCCAAAGACCAATTTTAGTATTACTTATTCTAATCTAGACAGGTTAGAAAATGCTGGACTCCTTTTAAATAGGAATACTGTTATTGTGGATTTTGATAATGATAATTTTGAAGAACAAAGAATCATTAACTATTTTATCCAAAACTTTCCTACTCTTAGTGTAGAGACAGATAGAGGGATTCATTTATATTATTCTATCCCCAAAAATATCAACATTAAAAAAAGAGCTGATTTAATAACAGTAGGAGGTTTTCAAGTTGATTATTTAACAGGAGATAAAGCTTATGCTATTGTTAAAAGAAGAGGAGTTCAACGTAAAACTAACCAGCCTTTAACACTAGATAATTTACCAGAATTACCAGTTTTATTATATCCACTTTTTAAGCAAAAAAATTTACTTAGTGGTATGGTAAAAGGAGACGGAAGAAATGAAGCACTATTTCATCATTTACGTTATGTTCTAGAAGAATATAAAACGGTAAAAATAGAGGGACTTGGAGATTTTATTAATAGTAATGTTTTTAAAGAACCCTTATCATTAAAGGAATTAAATAATATTATAAATAGTGTTCCTAACTATGTCGATTTAGAAAAAGCATATACAGGTAATCCAAAAGATATGATTGCTTTTGCAAAATTCATGGTTAAGATACTCGATATAAAATACTATAATAATCTTCTATATTTTAAAGATGATTTAAAGTATAGTACAAACCAAATTAAATTAAAAAGATTAATGGCTCAATATCTAGAGCTTAAAACTACTCAAGATAATGAAGCTATAAATCAAATGTATAAATATGCCAATTTTATTGAAAATGGCAGTGATAATTTTTATGTAAAAATAAGAAATGGGATTATTGTAGAAGATAAAGTAATAAATCAAGATTGTGGCTTTACACCTTTTTATTTAGATATAGAGTATAATCCTATGGCTTATGATGAAAATGTAGATAAATTTTTAAATTTTATATGTCTTGATGATAAGCAATTAAGGATAGTTATAGAAGAATTATTAGGTCATTGTCTTATGATTGATAGATTTCCCCATAAAATGTTTTTTCTTATAGGAAAAGGAGCTAATGGTAAATCAACCTTTGTAGAGATGATTACTAAATGGACTGGAGAACTATCTAGTCATATTGATATAGCCAATTTTGATGATAGTACAAGTATCGCTTCTCTCATTGGAAAACTAGTAAATATTGCAGATGATGTTGACGCAATTTATTTTGAAAAGTCAAAAAATTTAAAGACAATGGCTAGTGGAAATACAATAGGTGCAAGACCTATTTATTCACAGCCCATTACATTTAAAAATTCTGCGACCTTAATTTTTACGGCCAACGAGCCTCCTACCTTCAAAGATAAATCTGATGGAATTATCAGAAGGCTAATGGTTATTCCTTTTAGGAATAAAGTAAAAAGAAAGATTTATAACCTTGAGGAATTATTAAGTACAGATAATGCCAAAAGTTATTTACTTAATTTAGCTCTAAAAGGATTAAAACGTCTATATGACAATGGACTAGAATTTAGTGAGTGTAAAGTTATAAGTGAATCAACTAAAGAGTACCAATTAGAGAATGATACTGTACTTTCATTTTTAAATGATTATGCTCACAGTATCGAAAATAAAGAAATTGCTTCAATATATTCTCAGTATATTTCTTACACCGAGAGTATGAAGCAAAAACCTCTAAGCAAAAATAAATTTACTCGTAGGCTTAAAGAAATAGGCTATACAACAAAAGTTAAGAACATAAATGGTTATAGTGTAAGAATCTATATAAAAGAATAAATTACCTTTTATTACAAAACATAAATTATTAAGTAATCAATTAAATCCATATAAACTCATATTAAAAAGATAATAATTACAAAATTACTATATTTATTTAATTTAATAATAACTGGCTGCCGTTCGCCACGTCGTGCTCGTGCA
>CAMLTY010000016.1 GCA_946486465.1 uncultured Mycoplasmatota bacterium | reverse complement strand
GTTTCGCACTTATATATCAACAAAAGTCATTTGCATTTACTATTGGAATTCACCTAAAAATAAGATATAATTAAAACTGAGGTGATAGAAATGAAAGTAAAAGTAAATAAAGATGCTTGTATTGGATGTGGAGCATGTGCAGCGATATGTGATAAAGTTTTTGAGATTAATGATGAGGGACTTAGTGAAGCGAAAGTAGAAGAAGTTAAAGAAGAACTTCAAGATGAAGTAAGAGATGCAGCAGACTCTTGTCCTACAGGTGCAATTGAGGTTAATGAAGGCGAAGAGGAAGAAGAAAAAGCTGCTTAATCTTGATAAAATAATAAATGGAAAAGAAGCTTTATTTATGGGCTTCTTTTTGTATACTTTTAAATAATATATAGACTTATGTTGATTATTCTAGAAGTAATAATGCGATTAATTACTATTTTGGTGTAAACACCAAAATAGTCAAAAGTATAAAATTAAAAAGAGCGAACGTGCGCTTATTTTTTATTATAATAAGGATTTAGTGATTTATAATACTCTCTAGGAGCATTAATAATTTTATATTTTTCACCTTTATTAGATAATGATAATATTTCATGAGCTGGCTCTAAATGAGAATCTATATTGTCAGCATAACTAATTATAATTACTTCTAGCATCTTAGGCATTACTAAGGCACCCCACTCGCTATATTCATTCATGTGACTACCGATCATATGGACAACTTGATTTTTAAACTGTTCATCAATATCATAATTAGATAGATAATTTTCAACAATATGAGCACCCTCATAAGAATGCCCTAACAAATCTGCGCTATTACCACTAGACATTATATAAGATTCATCATCTGTAAAATCATTAAAGTCTTTTGTTTTTCCTATATCATGAGTAAGACTACCAAATATAATCAAATCTAAATCAACATCTAAATTTCCATATAAATTAGTTATAGTAATAGCATTTCTTGTTACACAGTATATATGATATAATAAACCGCCTTTATAATAGTGATGTGTATTTGTACCTGGTTTATTAAATAGTTTGTCTTTATAATCAGAATATATTTTTTTACAGCAATCCTTTAAAATAGGATTTTTTATTTGTTCAATAAACTCTAAACATTTATTATAAATATCGTTCAAATTAATATTATTCATTTTTCTTTCCTTTCTCTAAACTATAGACTATAGCGACTTCTTTAGGGGTTAGTTTTCTATATTCTCCACTCTTTAGGCCTTTTAAATCAAAGATAAATTCTCGCTCTCTTCTTAATTTTAAGACTGGGAAACCTACTGATTCAAACATCTTCTTAACTTCATGATTACGTCCTTCATGAATAGTAACTGTAAGCATAGAAGTATTAGTTTTATAATCTGTTTTTCTTAACTTAACTTTAGCTCTCTCATAACTTATACCATCTACTGTAACACCGTTTTTAATAGTATTAATGGCATCTCCTTTAATAATACCTTTAACTTTAACGATATATACTTTCTCAACTTTATCATTTGGATGCATTAAGATATTGGCGAACTCTCCATCATTAGTAAGTAGTAATACTCCTGTTGTATCATAATCAAGTCTACCTACAGGATAAATTCTTTCATGACATGGTATTAAATCAACTACAGTCTTTCTTTCCTTATCATCAGTAACACTTGTTATTATTCCTCTTGGTTTATTAAGTAGATAATAAACTTTTTTTTCTTTTTCAATTTGTTTACCATCTACTTTAATTATATCTTTATTAGTTACTTTAGTACCTAATTCAGTAACTGTTGCACCATTAACAGTTACTCTACCCTCTTTAATTAGCTCTTCAGCTTTACGCCTTGAAGCAATTCCTGCATTTGCTATTACTTTTTGTAATCTTTCCATTATTAATCACTCCATTTTAAAGAAAAAGAAGATATTATTCTACTTCTACTAAAGATAGCTTATTATCTTCATGAACAAAAGTAAGAGTTGCTTTAGTAGGATAATCCATATCTTCTTTATATTTTATAGAAACTTCTACTTGATAAGCATTATCATCAGTAAAATCTGTTCCTATAGTATATTCTATATTTTCTATATTTTCAACTGTTACATCAGTAACTTCTGGTAATTTTTGATTTCTATTACCATAAATATCATTTTCTACATACTTATAAACTGTATCTTCACTCTTTTCTAAGAAGTTAGTTTTAGCATTAGTATGAACAAAATCAATACCACCAACATCCGTATTTGCAAGTTTATCATCTAAGGTATAAAAGTCCATTATAAACATTTTACTTATTTGTTTAAGATAGGCTTCTTCATCAACATTTTTCTTACTTAAAATGTCTTTTAATTCTTGAAATGCCTCTTTATATCTAGCATTTCTTGTAGATTTAAGGGTATAACCATAATCTTTTATTTCATTTTCAACTGTTGCCGTTTTAACAGCTTTAGGTTTTATGCTTTCATAGGCAAGGAAGCCTAGTCCTGCTACTATTAAAAGAATTGCTATTACTAGTATTACTTTTACTTTTTTCTTTAATTTCATAGTTTTTCTCCCCTCTAATTCTCTTCAGATACGGCTTTACTTGCCTCTTCTTCACTATTAGGATTAAATAAGTCAAAGACAATTGCTTTATTAGAAACATCTAATAGTTTTTCAGCATATTCATTATTCTCTTTTATATAGTTTTCATCAATTATTTCGTCTTTAAGTAGCTTATATTCACCTTTTTGGCTGTTATAATACATCTTGTCTGTTACCCAGTTACCATTAGGAAATACTACAATATTGTTTTCTTTGGTTTCAAAAATATCATGTCCTAAAGCATATTTGTTATAGAAGCCTAACATATTACCAATTGTAGGCATTACATCATACATACCCATTGTATAATCATATTGGCCTTTAACTGCACCATCCTTTGTCCAGATTATAAGTGGCACTTTACGGTCTAATTCATAATCGAAACTATCATACTCTACATATGTAGGGTCATCTTTATCTTTAATATCATCAGTGGCTGGGTCATAATTATACATTAAGTTAAATTCACTTCTAGGAAGTCTTGCATCATGGTCTCCAAATATGATTACAACAGTATTATCTAAAAGACCTGCTTCATCCATTTCACTAAAGAACTCTCCTAAAGCAGCATCAGCATAATGAACTGATTTAAAGTAGTTACCTAGTTTAGTGCCCTCTAAGTATGGCGCTTCTACTTCTTCTGTAGTACCATCTTCATTGGTTATAGTTGTTTTCATGGTAACAGGGAATTCTCCATATTTATCAGTATCAGAGAATGGAGTATGGTTTGTAAGGGTAATGATATAACCATAATATTTATCATGTTCTTCACTTATTTTCTTTAACTTTTCTACTGATTGGGCAAAGAATGATTTGTCAGATAACCCTAGTCCAATAATATTATCTTTATCGACATCATATGTTTCTTTACTATAGAACTTATCATATCCTAAAGACTCATGCATAGCTCTTCTATTCCAGAAGTCAGCGTTATTAGCATGCATACTGAAAGTATAGTAGCCTTTTTCTTTAAGTAGAGATGGTGTTGAGATATAAGTTCTATCAAAGTAACTTACGAAAGCGGTACCATTTTGAGTAGGCATTAGACTTGTATTATAAGTTAATTCAGTATCACTACTTGTTCCTACACTAACCTCTGAATAGAAGTTATCAAAGTACATTCCTTCTTTAATCAATCTATTTAAATTAGGAGTTACTTCTTCGCCATTAAAAGTTCTATTAATAGCAATTCCTTGCATTGATTCAGCATGAATTACGATAACATTACGTCCTTCAAGAACATTAGTATATTCATTTGTATAATCTTGTTCATTAGGTCTATCTTTGTAATACTCAGTAAATTCTTTCTTAGCATCGTCATAACCAAACATGGCAGATATTTGCGGTCTTATACTAGCGACAATATCATTTCCTTGATATAAGTAAATACCAAATCTCATAACTATATATTCTCTATTCCATTGTTTAACAAATCTACTTATTTCTAGACTTGATAGAGAAACTATAAATAAGACAAGTATAATTGCACCTGTTATAATAGTATTTTTAAACTTCTTAAGTCTTTTTTCTTTAGTATAAATTTTATATTTATCTTTTTTTGCAAGACGATGATAATAATATATAAAAAATAGTAAAGGAAATATATAAACTAAGTCTTTAATTTGTAAAACATTTTCAACTACTGCATCCCCTACTTCACCAATATATTGGGTAAGAGATAACATAGATACACTTGCAAATGATGTATAGAATGTATAATAAGCAGAGTTAATTGTACAAATTGCTGTAAAGATAATAGCCCATACTAGTAGATAAACATATCTTTTCTTTCCTTTAAAAAGGTACGAAAAAGAACCAATAATAGTAACAACTGCTATATCTGCGACAATAGGTTTAAAAGATAGATAGTTTTCCATTGTCGGCATTGTAAATATTCTTAGTAATGTAGAATTTAGAACACACACTAAAACATAGACAAGAAAAAGTCTATTATCTTTAAAATAATTACTTATCATCTTTTCTTCTTTTATTCTTTTTAAATTTTTAATAATTTTATCTTTGAATTTAGTTAATTTTTTCTTCATAATAACCTCACTTCCTAGACATTATATCATTTTACTTTGTATTTTTCAATTTACTATGTCTAATATAACAAAAATGATAGATTACTTTGTAAAGTATTAGTATTATAAAGATAATCTGGCTAAATAAAACTATTATAAACATATTATCATGTTGATAAATATTAGCAATATTTGTTAAAGAAGTATTATTGATAATTGCTAGTGATATAAAATTAGTAAATAAGTATAGGTGGATAATGGTAAGTACATAAGTAATAATTTTATTTAGTTTAGTTAGATTATTTTTTAAGATAGTATATATTAGAATAACTAAAGAGATTACTGCTGTTAAAATATAAAAGACAATATTAGGAAAATAGAAACATCTCATAATAGTTTTAACAATTTCACTTAGAACTGTTACTATATCTTCTGAAAAATAAAAGGCTAGTAAGGAAAAGAAAAAGATTATGAGTGCAGTTATAGCATATTTAACTTTCTTATTTTGTCTTTTTTCATTGTATATTAAAAACATAAGAATAAGAAGGAATATTAAAAGTATTTCAATCGTTAAAAAAGATTGAAAGGGAAGAGTTATAAATGTTATTAATTTCTCTATTATACTTAAGTCCATAAACATTTCTCCTTTTTATTCTTATATTTCTTCAAAGATATAGATTGTTTGATTATAATCATCATTATGAGTACAAGTAATTAATGTTAAGGTTTTAACATTAGGATTACGATAGATTGCTACAGTACCCGTTTTAGCTTGATTATAGATATTAGTCAAGCGATAATTATAGATAATAGCATTATAACTAACACTGGCCTCATCACCTATTTGTAATTTATATAGTTTATCAAAGAATGATATATAGGCATTACCTGAGTGAGCCATAAGGATAAAGTTACCTAGGGGAACATCAGGATAATCTGCTTCTTTGGCAACTGTTACATTATATTCTATGTTGTTATATCTAGATTCTTTAGCAACAAAACCTCTTCTCAGTTTAATTTTAGGTATTGATAATTCTCCAATATATGAATAATTAGCTTTTTTATCATTTTCTTCTGCTTTATTAGTATTTTCAGGAGTTACCTCCAAGTTTTCAGTATTTATGTCACTAATAGTTGTTTTATCATTATTTTTATTAATATTTAATTGGAATATTGCAAGCCTCATTTCTTCAAAAACTTCTCCCCGAAGTTTTAATAAGGGGGTACTAAAAAAAACAATTATTCCTATTATAAGGAAGAAAAAGCCAACTTTAGGTAGTTGGCTTTTTATGTTTTTACTTTTTCTTTGCATTATTTGGTCTTTTAGCCACAACTATTAGGACAATACCTGCTACTATGATTAATGATCCTATTCCATATACTAAATATGAATTACTAGCTGTATCTGGAACATTAAGAGTAGGTGCTTTTAAATAAAATGTCGTTGGGGTTGATACTCTTTCAAGTTTTCCTAGTAAGGCTCTTTGAGCCTCTGAATTATCTGGAATATATACATAAGCATCATAATTATTAGAAAAATATCCTACAATAGTAATTGGTAAATTAAAATCATTATTTTGAGTTGCACTAACTGGTATTCTTACTTTAAACCCTTCATTAGCATTTATAAGTCCAGTTACAGGATTACCATTGGCATCAAGAATTTCTATATTACTTGTTGAGTCATCAGCTTGTACACTATAATTTTCAAAGTAAGAATTACTTCCTATTGGTGTTATTACACTTGTTTCTATATAATCTCCTATAATACTATAACTAATATTGCTTTCATCAACAGTTATATAACTTTCTAAAGTGTTATAGCTTTGATACTCTTTTGCACCTGTTACTAAATCATTTATAATATTACCATATGTTGGATCAGCATAAATTGTAGCCCTTTGTTCTGCAGTAAAGTTATAGTCACCTCTAACTTCATCGATATAACACCAAATCGCTACTTGAGCTAAATAATAATTCATTGTTTCAGTAGTTTCATACCCAGTAGGTTGTAAACCATAAGTTTCTACAATATTATCATGTAATAAAATATAAATTAATCCAGGATAACTACTAGTTGTTGTATCATCTTGTTCTAAAGAAATTTGGTTTTTTACGGAATCTCCTTTACTATATAACAAATTGTTAGCCATTTCCTTTTTCTTATCAACACAATAAATAAAACTTATTTTATTTTCATCATTATAAATATCATCTTTACTAACATCTGTTATATATTCTCCGCTTTCATCTGTTACAGGAATATAGCCAGCAAATTCCCAGGGCAAATTAATACCACTAATTAATTCATGACCTAAAGGCGGTCTAGATGTTCCATCTCCACGATCAGCTTCTGATATAAATTTATCTGGTACTTCTGTTAGAAATCCAGCTCCATAACTTTCTTTAGGATTAATAAATATTCCCATTACTAGTAATACTGCTATTAAGCAACAAGAAAAAATACCAATTTTTTTAACATCACTCATTGCTTTGTCCATTTTATCTTGGCTTCTTTTTTCTTTACTTCTTTTTATTTGTCTTTTTGAACTCATTTTAGAACTCATTATAATCACCTTACCTTATTTAGAGTATAGCAAAAGGAAAAGTTTTTTTCAAGATATTTCAAATATTCCGTCAAGATTAAATTTCGGATTGTCAATATTTGTATATAAACTAGCAAGTAGATCTCCTTCTTTTATCTCGTCACCTATATTTTTTTTTATAACAACTCCTGCATTATAATCTATTTTATCATCTTTACTCTTACGTCCTGCTCCTAAACTTTCACTAAGTTTAGCGATAGATAGAGCATTTATATCTTTCAAAGTGCCGCTTTTATTAGCTTTTATATTATATACTTTAGCAGATATTTCTAAATTATCTATATTACCATGTTGATATTTAACAAATTCTAAAAATTTATTTAAGGCTTTACCATCCTCTAAAGATTCTAAAACCTCTTTTCTAGCATCACTTTCACTTATTTCTTTACCCATAGATACCATTTTACTTGCAAGTTCAACTGATAAATCTAAAAGTTTTCCTTTTTCATTTCCTTTTAATACTTCTATCGCTTCTAATACTTCTAATTTATTACCAATATTATGTCCTAGAGGTCTATCCATATTAGATATAACTGTTCTAACTTCTTTTTGATAATATGTACCTATTTTAATTAATAAGCTAGATAATCTTTCAGCTTCTTCCATTGTTTTAATTAAAGCTCCATTTCCTACTTTAATATCTATAACTATCTTATCCGCTCCACCTGCTATTTTTTTACTCATAATACTACTAGCGATTAAAGGTATAGAATTAGTAGTTGCAGTTACATCACGAAGAGCATATACTTTTTTATCTAAAGGGGCAAGGTCTTTAGTTTGACTAGTTATAACAATTCCTATATCTTGGGCTTGTTTTTTTATCTCTTCTTCTGTTAAATCTACTTTAAAGCCAGGAATTGACTCTAACTTATCTATAGTACCTCCTGTATAACCTAAGCCTCTGCCACTCATTTTAATAACAGGAACATTAAGGCTTGCAACAAGTGGTGCGACGATTAAAGTAGTTTTATCTCCTACGCCACCTGTGGAGTGTTTATCTACTTTAATTTTATCTATAAAACTTAAATCTAGGATATCACCGCTTTTAATAAAAATATCGGTAAGAGCGAATACCTCACTGTCACTCATATCATTAATACATATTGCCATTAGAAAAGCACTCATTTGATAATCTTTTACTTCATCGTTTAAATATCCCATAAAAATAGTTTCTAATTCTTCTTTAGTTAATTCATATTTATTAGCTTTCTTACTAATTATATCTAATATCATTATTATCACCTAATTTAATAATAGTTAAAAAAAATTATAATTACAAGAGACTTCACAATATTTTACATTTTCTATAATAGAAAAAGAGATTAGTTAGCTAACCTCTTACTTATAAGCTCAAGAGCCTTTTTAGGATCTTCTAATATTAATTGATGAAGAGATTCTATTTCTCTTAATCCTTTAATGAAGTCTATTTCTTCTTTAGCCATATTGACAATCTTCTTATTCTTTCCTTTTGTTTTTACTGGGTTATCATAGCCTAAAAGATAATCAACATCAACATCTAGTACCTTTCCTAATTTTGTTAGGGTATCCAAAGTTGGGGTTCTCGTGCCATTTTCATAACAACAAATACTTACTTTTGTAACATTTACACGCTCGCCCAACTCGCGTTGCGTTAAACCACTGTTTATACGCAACTCTTTTAAACGTTTGCTTAAAAGCATATTTGTCTCTCCTTAATTAATTGTTTACTAAACTATAAATCTTTTTAATAGCAAAAGTCAACTAAAAATTCAAAATTATTGAAAAATAAGTCTAAAAATGGCTAATTATCGGTATTCTTGACATCCTTTTTCTTCTTATTTGACAGAAAAGTGACTTTATCTGCAACTACTTCTAAAAAGTATCTTGAGCCTTCTTCTGTCTTAATAATATTACTTTGAAGTCGTCCTCTAATACCTACAATATCTCCAACTTTACAATACTCTTTAGTAAGTTTAGCTTTTTCTTCCCAAAGAGTACAGTTTATAAAGTCAGTCTCATAAACACCATCCATATTCTTAAAAGAGCGTGGTACTGCTAAAGAAAGAGTGCCTACTTTCTTACCAGATTCTGTTTCTTTAATGTCGATATCTTTAGTTAGACGGCCTACTAAAATTAAGCTATTTAACATACAATTCCTCCTTTCGCAACTAAGGTAGCACAGTTTTAAAATCTATGCAAAAAGAGAAAATTAAAAATTCAAGACTTTTTTGCTCTCAATTTTCAATTTTCACTAGGGACTTTTTAAAAATTCGAAGCTAAAATGTCTTGAATTTGCAAAATTACAAGTTTTTTTTCAAAAGTTGATTTAGTTCTACAGCATACTCCATAGGTAGTTCTTTTCTAAACTCTTCTAGAAAGCCTAAAACGATTAATTCTTCACAAGTTTCTTTAGGTATTCCTTTACTTTCTAAATAGAAAATATTAGTATCATTTATCTTAGAAACAGTCGCTTCATGTTCAATAGTACTAGTGTTATTAGAGACTATATTTGTAGGTATAGTATCACTTACACTATCTTTATCAAGTATTAAAGTGTCGCATTTTATCATAGAGTATGAGTTAGTGGCATCTTCTTTAATCTTAACATCTCCACGATATGTGGCATTACCTCCACCTCTTGCAATACTTTTAGAGATTATCTTACTGTTAGTATTTTTACCTAAATGAATCATTCTAGCTCCAGTATCTTGGATTTGATTATTACTAGCGACAGCGATACTAATACAAGTTCCAGTAGAATTATCTCCTTTTAAAATACAACAAGGATATTTCATAGTTAAAGCACTACCGATATTACCATCAATCCACTCCATTGTACCATTTTCTTCGACTAAGGCTCTTTTAGTAACTAGGTTATAAACATTAGGAGCCCAATTTTGAATAGTTGTATAACGGCATTTACTGTTTCTTCCCACATAGATTTCGACAACGGCAGCGTGAAGTGATGAAGTAGCATAAGTAGGAGCGGTACAGCCTTCGATATAATGAAGTTCACTATCATCATCGACAATAATTAAGGTTCTTTCAAACTGGCCCATTCCTTTACTATTAATTCTAAAGTAACTTTGTAGTGGTCTATCTAGTTTAGTATGAGGTGGTATATAGATAAAACTTCCTCCTGAAAATACAGAACCATTTAAGGCGGCGTATAGATTATCTGTGTTTTTAACTATCTTACCAAAGTATTTTTTAACAAGAAGAGGATACTCTTTAATGGCATTATCAATTGATGTAAAGATTACTTTTTTGTCAGTAAGCTCTTTAAGCATATTATGATAGATTACTTCACTTTCATATTGAACACCCATACCAGCCATATATTGTTCACTTTCAAGGACACCTAGTTTATCTAATTCACTTTTAATTGGCTTCATTACTTTAGACCAGTCATCAATTAATTCATCAGTTGCACTCTTATAGTAAATAATATCATCAAAGTTAAGTTTAAACTTAGGCCCAAAAGGCAAGTCTTTATTCATTTTTTCAAAATATTCATATGACTTTAATCGATAATCCTTGACCCAATCTGCTTCTTTTTTATGTTCTGATATTTTTAAAATATTCTCTTTGGTTAGTCCCTTAATCTCCACTATTTTCCTCCTTTAGAATCTTATTAATTGTATCGACAGGAAGAAGGGCACAGTGTTTTCTATTAGGTTGCATATAGATAGTGTCATAGGCCATAAGTTCACCTAATTTTTCTTCATCATAATCTTTTTCATCGATTAGATGTTCATAGTTTTCTATTAAATCTTTAACTTCATCAACACTCTTCCCTATTATTTTTCTTAAGAAAATAGAGGTAGCAGAAGTTGAGATTGCACATGCTTCACCATCAAAGTTAGCATCTACTACCTTACCATCTTCTATTTTTAGTTCTATATCGATATTATCAATACAAGATTCATTATTAGTATTCGCTTTTTTATAACCACTTTCATTTTTTAGCCCCTTGTGATAAGGATTATTATAATTATCTAGTATTATTTCTCTTTTTAATTCTGCATCCATAAATACCTCCTACAATATTACTTTAAATAAATCATCAGACTTTTCTAAGACTTCTACTAACTTATCTATTTCTTCTTTAGTATTATAAAAATATAAACTGATACGACAAGTATTTTTAATATTTATTTCATCTTTTAAGATTTTGGCACAATGATTACCTGCTCTTACACAGATATTATAATGGTCTAGGTAAATGGCTGTATCTTGACTAAATATTCCTTCTAGGTTAAATGCTAGGACACCACTATCAGTACTTTTGTTATATAAAATTACTTTAGGATTACTTTCTAGTTTAGAGACAAGATATCTCTTTAGTTCTTTTTCGTATTCATAGATTTTATCCATACCTATTTTTTGTAAATAATCAATGGCAGAGCCTAATCCTATTACTTCAGCGATAGGAGGAGTTCCGGCTTCAAATCTTGTAGGAATGCTCTTATACTCTACTTCTCCTGTTACTTCAAAGTATTGATTCATGCCTCCCCCATATTCTATAGGTCTCATCTTTTCTAAATATTCTTCTTTAGCATAAAGTACCCCTACTCCAGTTGGTCCTAACATTTTGTGAGCAGAAAATGTTAAAAAGTCAATATCGTCTTTAATAACATCTGTTTTCATATGAGGAACACTTTGGGCACCATCTACTACTAATATTATATTGTTTTTATGAGCGATTTTACTTATCTCATGAATATTTCTTACATCTCCTACAACGTTAGTAATATGAGCGATAGAGATTACTTTAGTTTTATCTGTTATGGTATCAGTTAAAGCTTCTAGAGTTAATTCATGATTATCGTTTAGAGGTATATAACTTATCTTTATCTTTTTATCTTTAGATAACTCTAACCAAGGTAAGACGTTTGAGGCATGTTCACTTTTTGTAAGTAAGACTTCATCACCTTCATTTAAATAATCTTTCATAAAGCCAAAGACTATCTTATTAAGAGAATCTGTATCACCTGCTGTAAAAACTATTTCTTTACTACTTTTAGCATTTATAAAGTCTTTTACTTTATCTCTAACTTTCTCATATTCTTCACTTGCTCTTAAAGATATTTTATAATCTCCCCTATGAATATTCGCTCCATAATTATAGTAATAATCATTCATCGCTTCAACTACACATTTAGGTTTTAGAGTAGTCGCTCCATTATCAAAATATATTATATCATTATTTAAAATAGGAAAATCTTCACGATTAATAATAATCACCTCCCTTGTACTTTACTTTCTTCCAAAAATATCTGGTGTACCGCCAATAAATTCTATTTTTCCATCATTATATACAACAGCTTGACTATCTTTTATGGCATAGACTTTAAATTCATTATCTGCTAAGACCCTTTCAAAAAAGTCTTTAGTCCACTTTTTATGGTCTTCTCTCAGGTAATGAGGAATTATATTGAAATCTACTAAGTTTAGTTCTTCATGAGTTTTAGCAACTTCTTTATCTTTTGGATATCGTTCATCCCAAAATTTCTCGCTTGTAATTTTCTTACCAAGAACAATTGAACCTGCTGATGTACCCATTATTACTTTTGTTTTACTTATATTCTTAATTATATCTATAGTATCAGTTTCTCTAAAAAGTTTTTCTAATAAATGTTGTCTGCCACCAACTATATAAATTAAATCTGCCATATTTAAACGTTTCTTTATTTCTTCTTTGCTATAGGCTCTAAAGTTAACAAAATCTATAACACCACCAATATATTTTTCGATGTTAGATAGTTCTTTTATTAACCATCTTTTATCTTTTGTACCATCAAGTCCTACATAGGCTTCATTAATTATAGCAATGTTTATTTCTTTTAAGGGCTTCCCTACTAATTTTTCTACTTCTTTAGCAATTTCATTAGTAGTAAAGCCTTGTGATGCTAAAACTAATTTCAATGTAATCACCTCATTACTTTATCTAAAATATTATCAAGTATGCTCTCATAATCTTTTGGAAGTTCTACCATCTTCATAAATCCATTTAAAAGAAGATTAAAAGCTTCTTTCTTACTTATTCCTTTTGTTTCTAAATAGAATAATAACTTATTATCAAAGGGACCTGTATAAGCAGCGTGATTGGCAGTTGAATCAAACTCTTCAATAAAGAGATTTGGTTCTATTAAACTCTTACCCTCATCTAAGTTAATTATTCTACTAGACTGATTACAAATAGAGCCTATCATACCCTTTTTAATATAGCCATTAACACTAAACTTTAAATCCCCCTTACCATAACTAATACCATGACATATAACATTACTTATAGTTTCTTTATTTTGATGATAAACATTTACTTTATTAGTTATTTTTTTGTCAGTAACAGTCATATTATAAAAATCTAGTTTAGCTTTGTTATAGATATTAATATTAACAGTAATATTTTCTTCTGTAATATTATAAATAGTTATAGAGTTTAAAATATTAAAATCAACTTTTATATTATTTTTTGTTACAAGATATAGTTTTACATTATCACTTTCAATATTAATAGTAGTATCTTTATCTAGTTCTAGTTTAAAAGTACCTTCTTTATTAAAACAAACTGTACTATCTAATAATATATTATTCATGATTTTCACTTGACTCCACTTCATTTACCCCAGTAAAACCTGTTTTTTCTATTTGTTTGGCAAGAGTAATATCTCCTGTTTTAATTATCTTACCATCTTTCATTTCATGAACAAAATCTGGTTTAATTAAATCTAGAACTCTACTATAATGAGTAATAATTAAGACACTGGTATCTTGATGTTCTTTTAAATATTCATTAATGTTTTTGGCAACTACTTTTAGACTGTCTACATCTAGTCCACTATCTAATTCATCTAAGATAATAAAACTAGGGTCTAAGACTTTTAGTCCTAAAACTTCATTTTTCTTTCTTTCACCACCAGATAAGCCTTTATTAATAGACCTATGCATAACATCTTTTGGTAGATTTAGAGAGTCTAATTCTTTTTTCATCTTAGTAATAAAAGTATATAGATTAGTATCACTACCTCTTTCTTTTAAAGCAGTTCTTAAAGCTTCACTATTACTTACACCATCAATAATAGATGGGTCTTGCATAAGTAAATATATTCCTAGTCTTGCTATTTCATCAGTTGTTAAATCATTTAGAGTCTTTTCATTATAAGTAATAGTACCAGCATTAATAACATAATCAGGATGGTGCATTATTACTTTAGATAAAGTACTCTTACCTACACCATTAGGTCCCATAATAGCATGAATTTCTCCCTCATTTATAGTAAGAGAAAAGTCTTTTAAAATCTTTCTATCAGTATCTTTTATTAATACACTCAATTTATCTATTTTAAACATATTATCACCCTTTCTAATTGTATGATAAAATATATTATTAAATTGTCAATATTTATGTTAAAAGACATGCTTAGTATAACACATAATTGCTTATATTTAAAGGTTTTGGTAAAATAATAAATGAATGGATAGTGAGTTATATGAGTAAAAGAAAAATGAATAGTTTAATGTTAGGACAAGCGATGCTTTTTGGTATCATAATTATCTTTTTTGGTTTTATTATTGTTAGAGAAAAAGTCCCTACTTTAAAGTCTAAGACTGTAGAAGAAGATATTAATACTTATTATGAAGAAAACTATGAGGATCTAGATGTATCAAAAGGAGACTTAAAATATAATAAAGATGATAATAGTTATAGTATTACTTATTATAATAAAGATTACGAAGAGTTAAATTTTACTATTACTTCTTTAAATAATAAAATAACTGATAATTATAAAGATAATTATGTAAAAGGTAAAGAGGTGTTGAGGAATGCTAGTAAAGAGGTTTTAGATAAGTATAAGGAGATTTTTAAAAATACTAACTTTCAAAATATTAAGATAGAGTTTAAAGATTTAGATAAGTATAACAAAGCGGAAGCGATAGATATCTTAGAAGGTAATATTTATAATACAGGATACTACTCTGTTAGTTATTATGTTAAAGTTGATAGTTTAGATGATGTTTATCTTAACAATTTAATTAATAGTTTTAATACTATTGCTGCTGATAATGGTTTGGTTACAAATAATTATAGTGTTACTTTTGATAATAATGGTATAATAAAGATAGTTGAAGGAGGAGATTTTAATGAATGATTGTTTATTTTGTAAAATAATTAAGGGAGATATTCCATCTTATAAAGTATATGAAGATGATAAAGTTCTAGCTTTCTTAGATGTTAATCCTAATAGTGATGGTCATACTTTAGTTATTCCTAAAGAGCATTATGAAAATTTATTTGAGACACCTAATGAGTTAATTATTTATATGATAGATACTATTAAGACTCATATTTATCCTATATTAAAAGAGAAACTTAATATTGATGGTTTAACTATTTGTCAAAATAATTATTATGGACAAGATGTTAAACATTATCATATTCATTTAATACCAAGATATAATAGTGATAGTTTTAAATGTACTTATGATAGTAGTAAAGTTAGTGATATTAAAGATGTATATGAAAAGTTAAAAACTGAGTAGAGAGTTATTTTTTACTCAGTTTTGCTATTTAATATTTTTTATTTTTTGCGACTACATACTATTTTAAAAAGAAACTAAAGATGAAATCAGTAATTATTAATATTAAAAGAATAATAGAGATAAATTTAGGAATCTTTTCTATAAACTTATCAGTTAGAGGTTTTACTACATATAAAAATATTAAACATGCTGTTCCCCATACTAGACTTACTTCTAAAGATATATATTTACCAAAGTTATATTTCATGTCAGTATAATCCCAAAAACTTTTATGAAAAATAAACTCTGTTAAATAACCACCTATTAGTTCTATAATTGTTAATATTACTGTAACACTTATAAATAAGATAATTATTTTTTGCCATCTTTTTATCTTTAAATTATTAAATATTAGTCTTGTTAGAAAAATCATAATAATTACACCGAAACCATAAATAGGCATCCATGGTCCATAGAAAGGATTACTAGTAAAGTCTCCTGTTAATATTAACTGTAATATATTTTCATAGATAAATCCTAGGATAGCGAAAAAAAGAAAATTATTTAAATAATAATACATATCTATCACGCTCTTTTCTATATTATTATTAACAATTTTCTTTATATAATACAAAAAGAAACTCTAAAAAGAGCTTCTTAATTAATAACTCATGCAAGAACCTAAGATGATAGCTAGTAAGATATATAATACAATTATAATTAGAAAACTATTTCTTGGTCTTGATGAACAGCAGCTAGTAGTTACTGTTTGATTATTTGAACAAGACATTTTTACACCTCCTTTTTATACCTTAGCAGACAGCACCTATTATAATAACTAGTAAGATAAATAATACTAATATAATAGCGCTGTTTGAATTACAATTACCCATAACTTAATCCTCCTTTTTTCTAGTGTTCACATTATTCTATGGTAAATATTAAAAAAGTGTGATAAATTTGCTTTATTTTGTTTGCAAGTTAGGTAAGATAATGCTATTATATTTATTGAATTGATAAGGAGGAAATTAAATGAAAAAAATAGTTAAAGTGACAGCAAGTGCTCTTGCAATATGCTTACTTGTTACTGGTTGTGGTAATAATGCTGAACTTAAAGATAATAATACAGTTGTTAAAACTGATGAAGGAAAGATTACAGCAGATCAGTTATATGAAAGTTTAAGAGATAAGTATGGTATTAGTGTTTTAATTGATATGATTGATCGCCAATTATTTGATGAGAAATATGAAACTGATGAGACTGAAGAAGAAACTATTAATGCCCAAATTGAACAAATGAAGTCTCAATACAATAATGATGAAGAAGCTTTTCAAGCAGCAATTACTCAATATTTAGGTGTTGAAGATGAAGATGAATTAAGAGATATGTTATCACTTGAATATAAGAGAAATCTAGCGATTGAAGAGCATGTTCAAGACAGTATTACTGATGATGAGATAGAGAAATATTATGATGATGAAGTTATTGGTGATATTAAAGTTAGACATATATTGATTAGTCCTGAAACTACTGATGATATGTCTACTGAAGAACAGACTGAAGCTGAAGAGAAAGCTAAGAAAGAAGCAGAAGATTTAATTAAAAAGTTAGATGATGGTGCTGACTTTGAAGAGCTTGCTAAAGAATATTCTGATGATACTGGTAGTGCTAGTGATGGTGGTTTAATTGATTACTTTAATAAAGATGATAATATGGATGAAGCTTTCTTAAATGCATCAATTGATCTTGAAGAAGGTAAATATACAGAAGAGCCTGTTCAATCTAGTTTTGGTTATCATATTATTCTTAAGTTAGATCAAAAGAAGAAACCTAAACTAAATAAGGTTAAAAATGATATAATAGAGACTTTAGCAGAAGAAAAGTTAAATGAAGATGCAGCACTTAGATATAATGCTTTAATAGAGATTAGAGAAGAAGCTGGTATTAAGTTTAACGATGATAGCTTAAAGAAAGATTATGATGAGTTAATGCAACAATTAATAGATAGTGTTAATAGTAGTACTACTGCTAGTTAATAGTAATAAAATTTAATAGTTAAGAGAAGTACACATTTTTAGGTTACTTCTCTTTTTTGACAAAATAGATACTTTGTGATATAATATGCGACACAAGAGACGAAAGGGATGAAATAATGAGAAAAGATATAACTCTAGAAACTAAGGAAAGATTAATACCTATTTATGAACAAGTAGAAAAAGATTTTAGTAAATTTCCTGATATTAAGACTACTGAAGATTTCTTTGCTTGGAGAGATAATATAAAAAAGGAAATAGAAGATGAATTTGTGAAAGCTCAAAAGCCATGTGATGATGCTACAAAAAAGATATTGCGTAATAAAAAAGTAGAAGAAGCGATTCAAGGAAATGAGTCATTAGAAATGCTTTATGCTTGGACTAAATGTGATAGAATGGTTACTGGTACTAAAGCTTTAATTCGTACTGTTAATGACAGATATGGAATTGAAGATAATGATCATGTAATTAAGGCTAGTGATGTTTTGCATAATCATCTTATAGAAAATGGTAAAGGTAATGTCAGTGATTTATTTGATCTTTTTCAAATACAAGAACTTAATTTATTAGTAAAGTATCAAAACTATGAATTTAAACATATAACTAATCGTTTTGAATTTGAAAGATTAATATTTAAACAAGATGAATATCCTTGGCCTGCTCCTTTGTTTATCGCTGCTTTAAAAGCTTATGGTGTAGAAACTGAAGATTTACTTGCTATAGGAAGAAAGTTCTTATTTTTAGGTAAAAATTACATAGAAGAGGTTAAAAATAATTATTCTAATACAGAAGAGAAAAAGCATACACATAAATAAAGGAGGTAATGAACTTATCTCCTTTATTCTTTTGGTATATTAAAGCCTAAGCTATACATTTTTTGTTTAAGTTTATACTCTAGTTCTTTACCAGAGTATTTTTTACTTAATTTGTTATAATATTTTTGATATTCTTTTTTAGCAATATCATTATTTTCTTCTATATCAGTAGAGTTTAATACTTCTTTTATTATATCTTTAGAAAAGCCATTATTAATTAAATCTATTTGTAATTTCTGTTTTAAAACTTTAGCACTTTTATTATGATTAGATTTTATTTTTTTGGAGATTAACTTCTCTATTTTTTCTTTTTCTAGAGAAACAGTATACTCTTCTAAAGCTTCATTATAATCATTAGGCTCTACTCCCTTTTTATCTAACTCTAAAGCTATTTTTTTAGGGCCTTTATTAGTTGTAATAATACTATTATGAACATAACTCTTAGCATAGTTTTTATCATTAATATAACTTTGTTTTTCTAAAGTAGTGATAGCAAAGTCTATACTTTCCTTACTATACTTTTTTTCTGTTAGTTTTTTTCTTATCTCTTCTTTAGTTTTAATAGTTCTTTTTAAAGTCTTTAAAGCGTCATAATAACTTTCATAGTTTTTATTATCTTCAATTATCTTAGTAAGTTCATCTTCTTCTATAGTCTTTGTTATTAAAAGTTCATATTTTAATATTATCTCTTCATAAAAATCATAAGAGTTAAAATTATCTAAATAAATAGTATATAAACCATTAGGTCTTTTCTTAAACTTTTCTATTTTCATTAGTACCTCCTCATTTAATTACTTTATTAAAATGATATAACTGTTTACATAAAGGTCTTTTTCTAGTGCCACTATGTAGTTCTACTTCTTCTAAATTCTCATAAATATTTGGTGTCTTTATACCAATACTATTAAGTGTCTTTAAATCATATTCTTTAAAAGCTGCACATGGTAGAACTGTTCCATCATATTTAATAACTAGTTTACTTAATCCTGCTGTACATTTATGAGTATCTTCTCCTTGTAAGTGGATTCCTACTCTTAAATTACCTTTGAATTTATCTTTACATCTATTAAATATTTCAATAAATTCCTTAAATTCATTTTCTGATAAAGAAAGTAAATCTTCATTAATTTTTCCTCTTCCTTGGGGAACAAAGTTTAAAATACTTAATTCATCAAATTCTGCTACATTTAACATTTCAATAATATCTTCTAATTCTCTATAATTAATTTTAGTAGGAATAAAATGAGCATCTGTATTTAGTCCAGAACTTTTCGCTTTTATCATTGAAATAGTAACTAAATCAAATAAATCTTTAGTACCCATAATCTTATCATAGATATTTCTATCCCAAGCCTCAAAATCAAAAACAATTTTATCTAAACCATTTTCTTTTAATAGTTTACAATCATAAGTGGAAAGATGGTCATACTTTTTTGCATCATAACTCAAATATATTGACATTTGTTTACTTATTAACTTTTCATATTCATCTTTAGGCATACCTTCACTAAGATATGATTTATATGCTTTTCTTAAATTAAATTCTAACTGTTCCCTATCAGATTCGGACATTTTAAAACGTTTCTTTATGCCACTAGTAAATAATACTGTTTTAATATTATTTAATTTACAATATCTAATCATTCTTAATAATTCAGGGTGTAATAAGGGTTCTCCTCCAGATAAAGATATTTCTTCTATTCCTCCTATACTCATAAAATAATCTATTACTTCTTTAAATTTTTTATATTCTATTAAGTTTTCTTTATTAATAGAAGAACAAGATGAACAAAAAAGACAGTTGTTAGGACAAGTTTCAATTATTTCAAAACACAGGTCTTTTAGCATATATAATCACCCTCTTGCTAGTTATTGTAGCATATTAAACTAATTATTTAAATAAGATAAAACACATATCCTAATGATATGTGCCTACTTATTTTTTTCAACTACCTTTAATTTACCCTCTAATATTTCTTCTAAAGCTCTACCTATATTTTTACTACATTTATATTGGTTAAGAGCTAATTGATAGTGTTCATCTTTAGTCATTTCTTTACTACGTCTTGCAGCAATATGAACTAATTCATATTTAGAATTTACAATGTTTAGTAGTTTATCAATAGATGGATATATCACTTGTATCACACTCCTTATTATTATCTTATAATCATAAAGAATATTTTACAAGCATTATGACACAATTAGACACTTTGTGACATGTAAAAGGCAATAGTGTTATCTCGATTAATCAGTTTTGAATTCTTATTTGTTCTTCTTTTATTAATGGATATGAAATAAGATCTTTACCATCTAAGTTTTCTTTATACATGTCAACTGCTGTAATTTGATGATTATCATAAGTAGTATAGTAATAAATACCTTTATTTGCATTACAACATGAGTTGTAAAGAGTTATCTCATATTTTCCATTTTCTATTTCACAACAACCTCTTTGTTGATCAACAGAGTTTAAGATATGAAAAAATTGACTGACACTTTCTTTTTCTGTGTCTTTAGAGACAGAATTAAGTTTTACAAAGGATGCTCTTATAAATCTAGATTGACTTGATAAGTCTCCGGGAAGTCCTATTGCACCCATTCCTCTACTATATCTTTTTAATTCAAAGTCTTTACTAAATTTACATTCTGGTTCTCTATTAGATAGATGCATATAATTATTTAGAGAGAACATTTGCTTATCAAAGGTAGGATTATTTGTTAAGACTCCTACTTTATTTTCATATATCTTAATTTCTTCTTTTACTGATTCTACAGTTATTGATTCTTTATCATCTGATATAAGCCAGTGTAGTTCTGCTAGTGGTAAATCTTTACTAAAAGGAACATTTAAAAAATTCATATTTTTAATTAACTCTTTCGCTTCTTTAACACTACTACATCTACTTAAAATCCAAGGGATGAATTCAAACTGAGTGATATTATCTTTTCCAATAATTTTATCATTATATACGGTATTACCTACAAAGTTTAAGCCTGCTATTCCTAGTCCTTTTTCATTAATGGCATCATAATATAATGGATAGTTTCCAATAACAGTAGCCATTCCTATAATAGCATAATGATTATTTATATCACCTTTTTCTTTGAAATGAAATGGATAATTTCTTGGAGTGATAACTACTTCTTCATTATAAGAGATTTCATAATCTAAAGTACGTCCAAAATAAAAGTCTTTTGTTTTGTATGTTACAGCGGTACACATAATATTCCTCCTTTATTATATACTATAATTATAGAGAACTTTTTGCAAGATTTGTGACATAATTAGATATTTATTTTTCCATGTAAAAACCAAGATGGTTATCTTGGCTTTTAACGGAAGTTACAACATGAACCTTGGTCGATATTGCAGCATACATTTTCTTCACAACAAGTATATCTAGGGCAATAAGTATGTTTGAAAATGTGATGATTAACTATTCTTGTATGGATTGGGCATACATGTGGAACTTGATGAACGAAGGTTCTATTTATTTGACGTTGTTGTACTGGTTCCATAATTGGAGCACCTGTATTCATCATTCCCATATTTGGTCCCATACCCATAGTATTACTATTCATATTGATATCAATATTCATATCTTGGTCAATAACATTGTTATTGCCATCGATAGTAGATGTCATATCAATATCTTGATTATTAAATAACATACACTTTCCTCCTCTAGTATTAAGATATTCAGTTAGGAAATTTGTGTATAAATTATTTGCCTAAAATGGCATTTTAAAATTACCATTTTTCATTTGTTTCATCATTTTTTTCATATTTTCAAACTGTGTTAATAGTTTATTTACTTCTGATACTGATAATCCACAACCTTTAGCGATTCTTGTTTTACGTGATGCTTTAATAATAGAAGGATTTCTTCTTTCCTCTTTAGTCATAGAAAGTATTATTGCTTCTATATGAGCCATCTGTTTAGGAGGGATATTTACATTAGTTAGTCCCATTTTTTTAGCACCTGGTATTAATTTTATGATATTTTCAAGAGGTCCTAATTTTTTTATTTGTTTTAATGTACTTAAAAAGTCTTCAAGATCAAACTTACCTTGTTGCATCCTTTTAGCAGTCTTTTCAGCTTCTTTTTCATCAATGGCAGCTTCTGCTTGTTCAACAAGGGATACGATATCACCCATACCAAGAATACGTCCTGCCATACGTTCTGGGTCAAAAGAATCTAGTCCATCTAGTTTTTCACTTACACCGATGAACTTGATAGGTACATTAGTTAAGTGTCTTACTGATAAGGCAACACCACCTTTAGTATCACCATCTAACTTAGTAAGTATTACTCCTGTTAGTTTTAATTTATCGTTAAAACCTGTAATAACATTAATAGCATCTTGTCCCATCATAGCATCTATTACAAGTAATGTTTCCTGTGGAGACACCGCTTCAGTAATATTTGCTAATTCATCCATTAAGGCTTCATCTATTTGAAGACGTCCTGCAGTATCGATTAAAACATAGTCATAACCATTTTCTTTAGCATAATTAATAGCATTCTTACTTATTTCTACAGGATTTCCTTTACCTTCACTATAAACTTCAATATTAAGTTCTTTACCAAGTTGTTTTAACTGGTCTATGGCTGCAGGACGATAAACATCACAAGCGACCATTAAAGGTTTCTTACTCTTTTTCTTACGAAGATAATTAGAAAGTTTTCCTATAGTTGTAGTTTTACCACTACCTTGAAGTCCTACTAACATAAGAATGGCAGGATTTCCTGTTGTATTAAGTGGTGCAGAGTCTCCTCCTAATAATTCAGTTAATTCATCTTTTACTATCTTAACAAATAAATCTCCTGGTTTAATACTAGTTCTAACTTCTTCTCCTAAAGCTTTTTCTTTAACATTATTAACAAATTCTTTAACTACTTTATAATTTACATCTGCTTCTAGTAATGCTAGACGTATTTCTTTCATCATATCGCCGATATTATCTTCAGTAATTTTACCATAACCTTTTATCTTATGTAGAGCATTTTGTAATCTATCTCCTAAGCTTTCAAACATATTATCACTCTCTTTTCTTCTAATATTATAACTGATAAGTATGAAAAAGTAAAAAGAAAATGATTAAATATCACTTTCAGTATTGGTTAGATTATTAGCAAGAGTTGTTAACTCTTCAATTAAATTATTATATTCGTTTAAGATATTATCATCACTAATATAGATATCTGTATCAGTGTATTCTATATAATTAGCATTAGTTTCTAAGAATGTTAATATTTCATCTACTTTATCTAAAAATTCATTTAAATTATTAGATAGAGCCTCCATTTCTTCCTTAGTACTATTAAGCATTTCTATATCTTTTTCAGTATACATAAGATCTAAGTAAAAATCATAATAATATTCACTATCATTAAGTTTATCTTTATCTATTAAGTTCTTAATAGTATCTTCTTCACATAGACTACTAATATTTTCTAACTCTTTAGTTACTTTACTTTTAGTATTACTTATAAGAGTATGACTTTTTAAGTAATTAGGACTATCATTTCTTAGACTTTCAATAGTTAATATATTAATTAATTCTTCATCATTTAGATAACTATTTATCGCTTTAACACTATCTGATAGACTCTTATAATACTTTTTGACTGCTTCTTCTACATAGGCTCTATCTCCTGTTGTTTTAACTTCTATAGGATAATCATCTTTCGCTAAGTCTTTATTACTGTAGTTAATTATTTCTTGTTTTAATATGTCTTCTTCCTGTAATTCTTTAAAAGCTATAAAGAATATTAATCCTAAAAATATGACAACTACTATTACAATACCAATGATTATCTTTTTTAGACCTTTTTTATTTTTCATAAACTTCTCCTTTATTTAAATCAAATAATTCTTTTATCTTTTCATCTTTAAATATTATTTTAGCATAAGAACTATCTATACAATCTATTTCTATTTCTGCTAGAGGATGTTTTATGTTATTGGTAATATCTTTGGAATCTGTTATAGATGGTAAGTTATATTTTAATATATCATCATCACTATATTTAGATGGTATAGCGGAAAATACTGCCCATATCCACTGAATATCTTTATTTTTTTCTAGTAATTTCGGTTCTTGCACAAAAGTTGTGGGAATCTAAATAAATTATAGACAAAATAAA
>CAMLTY010000015.1 GCA_946486465.1 uncultured Mycoplasmatota bacterium | reverse complement strand
TCCCTACTATGGCAAGGGTTCTCCCACTTTTTTAATTCCCTACTATGGCAAGGGTTCTCCCACTTTTTCAATACAAATATATAGTATCAAATAAATTGTACTTTGTAAAGAATTTTGTTATAATTTATTTAGAAAGCGAGATGACAATATGGCAAAACATTATGATTTAGTAGGTTCAGTTTATGATAAATATGCTAAAGGTAATAAATATAAAGAAGAAGAGATAATTAAAATACCTGGAGTTACCTTTGATTCTTTGGAAGATATAGATAAATTTACAGCAGGTCTTACTGGGGCTTATGATTTAAGCAATAGATTAGATGAAAAGTATCAAGAAAAAAATGTTTTTTCTATTCGTGTTACTAACACTGATAAGAGTTTTTATTATAAAAGTATTATTTACAATAATCCTGATTTAATTAAAATAATAGAATCTTTAAAAAAAGATTCAGTTTATACTACTCATGGTTATCGTACTATTAAGATGTACAATGGTAATAATCCATTTTTTTTAGATGCTTGGCTTGACGTGGAAAAAAAGATAATAGAAAAAGATAGTGAATGGTTATCTAGAGTATTTGGAGAAAATAATAGTTATTATACTTTAATTAATAGATATATTAAAGGAGATTCTTTTGAAAATGGTGATTTAATATTGGAATTAGAAGAGGCTTTTAGAAATTATGAAGTATTTCGTAAGTATTTAACTAATAAAGATAAAAAAAATATAATATCTAATGTAAATGTTACATCTTCCAATATTCCAGTCAAAACTAATTTAGATGTAATAGAAGGAAAATTAGGTAATGATATTAGTTATATATCTTTAGATGAAGAAGATGAAGATGATTATGATCCGGATACTTTGGGATTTCTAACAGATGAAGAGAAATTAGCTGCTTATGGTGAAGGTAATGAAGATATAGAAGAACATAGGAGAAGACGTTAATGTTAGATGAATATTTAGAATATCTAGAATATGAAAGACATTATTCTAAATATACTATAGATAACTATGAAAGAGATATAGAAGAGTTTTTAGATTATTTAGATAAAGAGGGACTTAATTATTTAAAACTAGAATATAGTGATATAAGACTTTATTTAATGTATCTAAAAGATGAAAAACATGAGAAGTCTACTTCTATTAGTAGAAAACTTAGTGCTCTTAGAAGTTATTATAAATATCTTTGTAGTAATAATAAAGTAAAGACTAATTTATTTAACTTAATATCATCTCCTAAGAAAGAACAGAAATTACCTAGATATTTTGAATATAACGAGTTAGAAGAATTGTTTAGTGTGCCAGACTTAAAGACTCCTTTAGGACAAAGAGATAGATTAGTACTAGAGATTATGTATGCGACAGGGATAAGGGTAGGAGAGCTAGTTAAGATTAGATTAAAAGACATTAATAGAAGTGAAAGAACTATTCTTATTCATGGTAAAGGTAGTAAGGAGAGAATTGTTAATTATGGAGAGCATGCTAGTGATATATTAGATTTATATTTAAATAATGGTTATAAAGAATTGAATAAATTTAATAGTGATTATCTAGTTCTTAATAATCAAGGAAGAGTGATAACAGAACGGGGGATTAGATACATACTTACTAATTTAATTAAGAAAACATCTTTACATAAAAATATATCTCCTCATATGTTAAGACATTCTTTTGCAACCCATCTTTTAAATGAAGGGTGTGATATTTTATCAGTTAAAGAGTTATTAGGACATGAGAGTATATCATCTACACAGATATATACTCATATTACTAATGATAGATTAAAAGAAGTTTATTTACATAGTTTTCCAAGAAGTAATGTCAAAAAGTAATGGCAGTTATAGATTTTACAAGTAACTGCTATTTTATAATTGAAAAATAGGACTCTATGTGTTAAATTAAATATAGATAGATAAGGTATAAGAAATGCAAATATAGCCACTATAAGAAGTAAGGGAGAAATATTTATGGAAAAAGATAATAATAAAAAGAAGAAAGTAATAATAATAGTAATTAGTATAATAATTATATTAGTATTAGCGATAAGCTATGCTTACTTTTCTACACAGTTAAATGGTACTGACCAGATAGTAAAAGTAGGAACATTAGATTAGTACTAGATGAGACAAGTGAAGGGATAACTTTAGATAATGCCGTAGGGATAAGTGATAGTGAGGGTCTGTCTTTAGATGGTTTTACTTTTGAACTTAGAAATAATGGTAATAAGGCCGTAGATTATACAATCTATTTAGATGATAATACTATAGGAGATAATGATACAAGAATAGATGATAAGTACTTAAAGTATAATCTAAATAAGAATGGTGCAAATAGTGGAGCGACTTTACTAACTAGAATAGGTGCTAATCCTAATAGAGTTTTAGATAGTGGAACCATAGAAGGAGATACTACTAATAAATATAGTCTAAAACTTTGGATAACAGATGAAGTAGATGGAAATTATAGTGGACAAGTCTTTAGTGGTAAGTTAAGAGTAGAAGTAAGTCAAGAAAGAGAAAAAGAAGTTGCAACTGTATTACTTAATAATATACCAGAGGATAATCTTTATGATGATGGAACAGATACCTTTATAACAGGAACTGACCCTAATAACTATATTTGGTATTCAGGAAAGTTATGGAGGGCTGTAAGTGTTAATAATGATGAAAAAACTGTTAAACTAGTAACACAATGGGATATAAGTACTATTTCTTACGATAATGATAGTAGTGCTTTTGAAGGAAGTTATATGGAGGAATGGTTAAATGATACCACAGTAGATGGCTTCTTAGGTAATTTAAGAGAACCTGAAAAATTTATTGTGACAGATGCTAAGTGGAATGCAAGTGTGATGAATGATATAAGTAAGCCACCTAGTGAAGAAGAGGGAGGAACAATAGTAGAAGATGCCGTAGGGTTATTAAATGTTTATGAGTATGTTATGAGTGGTGATAATGGTAGTTACTCAGATAATGACCTTTATTGGTGGACTTTAACGCCGTATGATGCAAATAGCCTATGGAGGATGAGAAATGATGGACAAAAGCAACAATCTTCTCTAGATTATTATAGTGGTGGAGTACGTCCATCAATAAATTTAAAAACTGATGTAAAAATAGTAGATGGTGATGGAACAATAGATAATCCGTATAGATTAGAAGGAGATAATGATACTAATTTAGAGGGAACGCTATTAAATACAAGATATAGTGGTGAGTATATAAGTTTTGGAGCAGGAGAAAACAACTTATATAGAATAGTAAGCCATGAGACTGATAAATTAACAAAGATAACAAGTGCAGTACAATTAAAAGAAAATGGGAATTATAAAAAACTTGCATTTGGAAATAATTCAACTTTTTCAAGTACTAATACTATTGAATTATTCTTAAATGGAGAATACTTAACAAATTTTGTAGACAACGCATATATGAAAATGATAGAAGATAAAACTACTTGGTATTTAGGAACTATAGGAAATAGAACTTCATATAAATTAGCAAAATATTCAGATGAAAATGTGTCAGGGTATGCTGCAAGTATAGATTCTAAAGTAGGTTTACTTCGTTATGGGGAATTAATGGCGGGACAAATTGATATAACTAATAATAATTCAGACTATTGGACTATAACTCCTGCTGGTCAAAGTAATGTTTGGTATGCAGAACCTGCGGGGGCTATGAATGCTGCTTATGGTACGTCAGTTACACGTGGTATTCGTCCATGCTTTAATTTAAAATCAAACGTCATGATAACTAGCGGTGATGGTACTCTACAAAATCCATTGAAAATTGAACTAGGATAGACTTATCTTAGTTCTTTTTAGTATTTATTTTCTCTAATTGTAAATACTATTAATATAATTTACACTGCTTCTTAAATATGATAGAATAAGGGACAAGGAGTGATTATATGTTTCGTAAAAACAATAAAAGTAATGAATTAGATTATAAAGCTATTAATAGATTCTTTTATACTTCTAATAATTTATTAAAATTTGTTCTTGCTTTAGTTATTATTCTTGCTGTACTTCTTGCAACATACTTAATTAAAGAGTGGCACATACTTAGTATAATTGGTACTATTTTATCAGTTATATCTCCTGTTTTTATTGGCTTTGTTATCGCTTGGTTACTTGACCCTCTTGCAACTAAGTTTTCTCATAAGATGCCTAGAGTTTTAGCATGTATCCTAACTTATTTAATCATCTTTGGTGGTATTATTTTAATTCTTGTTTTGACTATCCCTACATTTTCAAGTGGTGTTACTGATATAGTTTCAGTTGTTCCTGATATCGTTGATAATGCTCAAGATTTTGCAAGTGATATGTTAGAGAAATTTGGTGATAGTAAACAAGTTGATAGTTATAAAGAAACTATGCTTAATAAGATAGAAAATGTTGGTAGTGATATTGCAAGTAGTTTACCTAATACTATTTGGAACTTTGGTAGAGGTTTTATTAGTGGAGCGACTAATATAATTTTAGGTATTATGATTGGCTTTTATCTATTATTTGATTTTCGTAAATTCCAGGGACACTTACTTAGTATTATGCCTAAAAGATGGCATAAGAATGCTAAAGACTTGATGAGACGTATAAATGGTAAACTTAGAAGTTATGTTATGGGTGTTTTAGCAGTTATGGTTTTAGTCTTTATTACCCAGTCTATTGGCTTTAGTTTGGCAGGACTTAGCGCTCCATTCCTATTCGCTTTGTTCTGTGCCATAACTGATGTCATTCCATATATCGGTCCTTGGATAGGAGGTGCTCCTGCTGTTATTGTTGGTTTTACCATTGATCCAATGGTAGGAGTATTTTGTTTAGTTTCAGTAGTAGTTTGCCAGTTACTTGAAAATAACTTCTATCAACCATTAATCATGGGTAAAACTATGAAATTACATCCTGTTACAATTATGCTTGGACTCTTGCTTTTTAACTATTTCTTTGGTATGATAGGAATGATAGTTGCAACACCTCTTATCGCTACTATTAAGATAATTTTTGAATTTATTATGGAACATTCTGAATTGGGAGCGATGTTTAACAATTATCAAGAGAATAATAAGAAAACAGTGAAGGAATTGAGTACAAAAGAGCATCTTATGGAAGAGAGTTAATGGTAGGTGAGAATTAACTAAGAGCCTTTTGGAAAGCTAGTTCTAGAGTTTTGTAGGGATGACCTTTATCAAAATTAAGACCAAAGTAGGATGGTAACGTGTATTATACACTCCTACAGTGGTCTTTTTTATGTATTAATAGGAGTTGGTTTAGATGAAGATATTTTTGTTAGCAGGTAAAGCTGGTTGTGGTAAAGATTTACTTGGTAGTTATATGAAGACTAAATATGATTTTAAAGGTGATAGTGCTTGTATTCTTCATATAACGACACCTCTATATGAATATGCTAAAAACTATTTTAGTTGGGATGGTGATATGAGGGATAAACCAAGGGAGTTTTTACAAGAGATGGGAATTGAAGTAATTAGAAATACTTTACATAAAGATACATTTTTAGTAGATAGATTATGTGAGGATATAGATATATTAAAACATTACTTTGATGTCTTTATTATTACTGATGGTAGACTTGTTAGTGAATTTAATTTGTTAAGAGAAAGATTTCCTGATATTAAGATAATTCATGTAATTAGAGAAAATTATAATAATAATTTAACTGAAAAAGAGAGAAAACATATTACTGAGACAGATATGGATAATTATAAAGATTATGATTATGTAGTTAATAATACTACTAAAGAAGAGTTATATAAAGAGGCAGATAAAATTATGGATATAGAAAGTGGGGTCGAATATTTATGAAAAAACTAATCGCAGTCGTTGGTATGAGTGGAACAGGGAAGAGCGTTGCAACCACTTACTTAGAAGACCAAGGTTATAAGAAGATATACTTTGGAGGAGTAATTTATGATAAGATGAAAGAAGCAGGTATAGAGATTACTCCTGATAGTCAAAAAGAGTTTAGAGAAAATTTAAGAAAAGAGCATGGTATGGGAGTAGTTGCCAAGATACTCCTTCCTAAGATAAGTGATGCTTATAGTATAGGAGATACGGTTTTAGATGGACTTTATTCTTGGGATGAATATTTAATTCTTAAAGAAATATTTAAAGATTTAAAGTTAATTTGTGTTTGCACAGATAAGAAAATTAGATATAATAGAGTTGAGTCAAGACCAGATAGACCTTTTAATCATGAAGATATTGTTAAAAGAGATGTTGCCGAGATAGAAAACTCTGCTAAAGGTGGTCCTATTGCCTTTGCGGATTATTATATCTTAAATAATGGAGATCTTAATAGTTTTTATAAGAGATTAGAAGAAATACTTAAAGATATAGAACAAGAAGGAGAGAAGTAATATGAGATATATGACTAGTAATGAAATAAGAAAGATGTGGATTAAATACTTTGAAGAACATGGACATAAATATGTTAAGTCAGCCCCATTAATTCCTATTAATGATGATTCACTGCTTTGGATTAATGCCGGTGTTACGCCCTTAAAAAAATACTTTGATGGTACCGTTACACCAGAGTCTAGAAGAATTGTTAATATTCAAAAATGTATTAGAACTAATGATATAGAAAATGTTGGTGTTACTAAAAGACATCATACTTTCTTTGAGATGATGGGTAACTTTTCTATTGGAGATTATTTTAAAGATGAAGCGATAGAGTTTGCATATGAACTTTTAACTAGTAAAGATTGGTTTGATATACCTCTTGATAAACTTTATGTAACAGTCTATACAAACGATGCTGATGCCTATAATAAATGGGTTGAATTAGGTATGCCAAAAGACCATATTATTAAATTAGAAGGTAATTTCTGGGAAATAGGAGAAGGCCCATGTGGTCCTGATAGCGAGATATTCTATGATCAAGGTGAGAAGCTAGATCCTAATGGTGATGCTTGGGAAAAGTTTATTCATGATGAAGATCAAGACCGTTATGTTGAGATTTGGAATAACGTCTTTAGTCAATTTAACTCTAAACCAGGTGTTCCTCGTGAGAAGTATCAAGAACTTCCCCATAAAAATATTGATACAGGTGCAGGACTAGAAAGATGGGCCTGTATCTTCCAAGGTGTTGAATCTAACTTTGAGACAGACCTTTTTAAACCTATTATTGAGAAAATAGAAGAGTTAAGCGGTGTTTTATATAATGGAGAAGTAGCCTTTAAAGTAATAGCAGACCATATGAAAGCGGTAACATTTGCGATAAGTGATGGGGCAAGTTTTGGAAATACAGGAAGAGACTATGTTTTAAGACGTTTAGTAAGACGTAGTGTTAGATTTGGTAGAACTTTAGGATTTAATGAACCATTCCTTTATAAACTTGTTCCTACTATTGTTAATGTTATGGGAGAAGCATATCCTGAGTTAAAGAAAAATTCAGGTGAAGTAGCAGTATACATATTAGATGAAGAAAAACTATTCTTTAATACTCTAGAAGATGGTGAAAGACGTCTAAAAGAGATTATGAGTGATGATAATGATAAAGTAATTAGTGGTTATGATGCTTTTAGATTATATGATACATACGGCTTTCCTTTAGAACTTACAGAAGAGATTGCAAATGAAAATGGTTATACTGTTAATGAACAAGAATTTAATGATTATATGGCAAAGCAAAAGGAACTTGCTAAGAAAAATTCTCGTTCTAAGACATCTATGGCTAGTCAAAAGAAAGTCTTAATGGACTTTACTAAACCATCAACCTTTGTTTATGGGCTATATCGCCTAAAGAGTAGTGTTCTTGCAATTGTTTCTAAAGATAAATTAGAAAAGAGTCTAGACCACTCTGGTTATATCATCTTAAAGAGAACCTGCTTCTACTCTGAGTCTGGAGGTCAAGTCTCTGATACAGGAATGATTGTTGGTAAGAACTTTAAAGCAAGAGTTGTTGATGTTTTCAAAGGACCTAATGGACAACATATTCATAAGATAAAACTTTTAGATGGTATAATTCATGTTAATGATGAAGTTGAAGTTATTATTGATAAACAAAGAAGAAAAGAGATTGAGGCAAATCACTCTAGTGTACATATCTTACAATATGCTCTCCAACAAGTAGTTGATAAAAATATTAGACAAGCAGGTAGTTATGTAGATGAAGAGAAACTTAGATTTGACTTTACTTGTCCATCTAAAATTAGTGATGAAGAGATAGTTAAGACTGAAGACTTTGTCAATAATATCATTAATAGACATGTTATAACTTCTACTGAGACTATGCCACTTGATAAAGCGAAAGAATTAGGAGCGATAGCTTTATTTGGGGAGAAATATGGTAGTACGGTTAGAGTTGTTAAAATAGATAAATCTATTGAACTTTGTGGTGGTACTCATGTTGCAAATACTAAAGATATAGGTAAGTTTGCCATCTTTAACTTTGAATCTAAAGGAAGTAATACTTATAGAATAGAGGCAGTTACTGGTAATAGATTAGAGAATACTTTATTTGAAGTAATTAAACCTTATAATGATGAGATGGTTAAACTATTAATAAAAGCGAAAGAAATCCTTGCCCTTGCTAAAAGACAAAATATTAACTTAGACTTTGATGTGGAAATAGATAATAGCGCTCCAACTTCTTATAAAGATATTATCTATAATCAAAATGAACTATCTTATGTTCAAAGTGAAGTTAAAGCCTTAGAGAAGACTTATAATAATGAAGTAGAGAAATTAACTTTATCAAGCTTAGATGCTTACCTTACTAGAGTGAAAGAAATTGGTGGTAAGAAATTATTATACTTAGAACTTGATAATATCGAGATGTTCTTAGTAAAAGCCATGGCTGATAATTTATGTAATAAATTTGATGAAGTAGTAGTTTTACTTGCTAATATAAAAGAAGATAATAGTGTTAACTTTATCTGTCGTAGTTCTATACCATCAGTTAATGCTGGATTTGTTGTAAAAAGTATTACAACTGCCTTTAATGGTAATGGAGGAGGTAGTCCTACATTTGCCCAAGGTGGTATTAAAGATAAGAGTCATTTAAAAGAGATAAAAAGTGCAGTAGAGGACTTAATTAATGAATAGTTATTTAATTAAAAGCAATGCTATTAGTCTTATAGATAAAAAAATAGATGAATTAATTAAAGAGCTAGGCTTTAATGATGCTAGCATTACTACTTATGACTTAGAAGAAGATAGTATTACTTCTTTAATAGAAGATGCTGATACTATCTCTTTTCTAACACCAAGTAAGGTAATAATAGGTAAAAATTTATCTAATAATAATCTAGATGATAAAAACATTAAAACCTTATCTAAATACTTAGATAATCCTAATAGTGATGTTTTATTAATCTTTGTAACTACTAATATAGATACAAGAAAGAAAAGTATTAAAGAAGTTATCAATAAACTTTCTTTAGTTAATATTAGTACAGATACAAAAAGCATAGTTAAAGACATATTAAAAGGCTATGATGTAGAATATAGAGTTATTAATCTATTAGATGAATATTATAAAGATGATTTAGAAAGACTTATTAGTGAGACTAAAAAACTAGCTTTAGCATTTATAAACACTAAGAAAATCACCTATAAAGAGGCAATTGACTTACTAGTCAAACCTCTAAATAAACAGGATACCCTTGCTTTTGACCTAGTACGTGAGATAGCTTTAAAAGATAAGAAGAAAGCTTTAAATATTTATAATGAACTACTTAGTTATAATATCGAAAGTTATGCTTTATTTGGACTATTAGAAAGTCAGTATAGACTACTTTATCAAGTAAAAGTCTTAAATAAAAGAAATATCTCCTATAACGATATGGCAAGTATTTTAGAAGTACATCCTTTTAGAGTTAAGAAAACTTTGGAATTAGTTAGATATTACACTTTAAAAGAAGTAAGGAAATTACTTAAGAATCTATCTGATATCGATTATAAAATTAAAAGTGGTATCTATGAAAATAATATAATTATAGATTTGTTAATATTAAATATTAAATAAAAGAAGGAGTTTTTGATATACTATGACAAATGAATATGACTTTGAATTATCTAAACAACTTAAATTTGCTATAATAAAAAATAATTTAATAAGTTATGCAAAGATGTGTGGCTCCCAAATTAATTTTTTTGAATTAAATGAACTTTATAGTATGTACTTGCGTAGAAAATATGAAAGAATACAAGAAAAAATCAAAGACTTAGAAAAAAAATACAATGTTACTATTGATCTTTCTCTTAATTATTATGAGAATGTCTTTCTTAACTTTTCTTTAGATAACTTTGATAACCGAGAAATTTCTAGCCCATCCAGATTTATAGAGATTGTAATAAACTATAAAAATCAAAAATACCTTTTTCAAACCAATGAAAAAGATATAGATGATTATTATAATAATTCTGAAAGTAAGATTTCTAGTCCTTTATATTGTGTGGGTAAACAAATTATAAATGTTCCAAACTTTTATAATTTAGAGCATGATATAATAGAACTATGTGTACAATATAAAGCATGTTTGGACGATATTGAAACTTTTTCTTATACATCTTTAGATAGAAATATTATAAAAAAAGGAATAGAAAAAAATACATATAATATAAAAACACGTCAAATTAATTTTTCTTTTCAACCATTTATAATTGGTCAAAGAAAAAGACAAGATATGCATAGTTATTTGTTTAATCTTGATATACTATGTAAAGATTCTATAGAAGGTAACTATTTGTCAAACTGTCTGAAAAAAACATATTATTTTGATAATAAAAATTTTAGTATGCAGTATAATAGTGATGTGGAATTTTTAAAAGGAACTTGTAAAAATCGATATAAATATTTTCCTGGTGGAGATTACATTGAAATTTATGATCAAAATGATTTGTATTCTATTTTGTCTTTAATCAGAATTCCTATAACTGATTTGCCGGATTTTCTCTTAGAACAATTAACTCCTAGTTTGTTAAAGAAAGAAGAAAAAGTAAAAAAGAAGACTATAATATGTAGGAAATAAAAATATAAATTATTAAAACTGATAAAGAGAAAAGATGGATTGTATCAAACAATGGTCTAATAATTTAGAAGCTGAAAAAGTTACTAATAGTTAGAAAAGTTATATCATGTTAAATATGATATGTGTAATGATATTTTTCTTTTCTCATGGTATAATATGCATTACATAAAGGGGGACATTATGAAGAATTTAAAGAAATATTCAAATCTTTATAAAGTAGTTTTAAAAAAAATTTGTGCTTGGATGTGTTACTTCTTCTTTGGCAATTACTGGTGTTAGTGCCTTTAATAGTATAAGAGTTGAAAGTGAATTATTAAATGAGAAGAAAGAAAAAATAAGAAAAGAAAAAGAAGATTTAAATAATGAATTTGAAAGTTTATTATCTACTAGAGATTTAGAAATAAGTGAAGAAGCCAGGGCTGCTATAAATGCAATCTCTTTAGCTCCACTTAATATGACATACTTAGAAGATTTAGATATAACAAAAGAGAATACCATTCTTGCTTATCAGGATTCTATAGAAATTATCAACCATACCAATAATAGATTATACATTGATTATAATAATAGTATAGACTGGGATGAAGCAACTTCAGTTATTTATCAAAATGGTATATCAGAAGAGAATTTAGATGAAAGTGTAGAACCATTATCTTTAGATGAAGTAAAAGAGCAAGTAGAGTGGATTGAAGAGTTTTATAATGAAGTTAAAAGTGATTTTAAAGACTATGATACAAAAGAATTAGCTTGTCTACTAGAAGAATATTTTTTTTTAAAACTAGTGCTATGAATGGCAATATAGTTGCAACAACTTCATCAGATAATATTATCTTTTATCCATCTTACTATAAGTATTCACGTTTTTTTAAGGAGCCTATAACCAAAAAAGAAAAATTCTTATTAGATATATTAAAATCTATTAAAGCCTTAGATTTGTTTGTAAATCCTGATTTAAGCTATTTAGTACATGTAAAAGATAAATATCCTGATATTTGTTATGGGCAAATAATAAGAGAGATCAAAAGTTATTTCATTAGTGGTTTAGGGAAAGTTTATTATAATAATTTAATTTTATTAAACGAAAAATACAACTTAACCTTGGAAGATAATACTGCTTTGACAATTATTTATTGGAAATTAATAAATAATGTTACTGAAGCTGATATTGATTTAGTAGATGATGAAACGTCTGAAGGGGAACTTCTTTATACTAATAAAGATTTAAGTTATTTATTAAGTGAGTATCCAGTATTAAAATCTATTTATTCTAATTCAGATATTGATGATTATCATGATATATTTGTAGATTATCTTTCTAAAAAATATAATATGGATAAAAATGATGTTTATGAGGTAACAAAAGATACTAGTATTTTAGATAATAATTATCAAATGCCTGATGTTTTAGGAAGAGAAAAACAAGAATTTTATCAGTGGTTATGGGAAGATAAAAGTTATGAAGTAGATTTATTTAATAGTAGAGAGCTTGTAAAGCAAAGATAGAAGGTGGGAATTATGGAAATTAAAAATGAAGAAAAAATAAAAAATGACTTATTGAAGAAAATGAATAATGCTACATCTATAGAAGAATTATTAGATTTAAAATGGCAGTTTACTAAAATTTTTTATACAAGATACTATACTATTAAAGCCTCAACTTTCTATAAGGGTGTTGAAAGAATTGCCTATGTTAATGCTCTTAGAAATATAAGTAATATTGTTAATGATTTAATTAAAAATAAGAGTATAGAAGAAATAAAAGATGAATATAATACTACGTTAAAATCTATTAAGAAAATGTTTAATCTCTATAGTAAAAATGGTGCTTACCAAGATAGGACATTAGAAATGGTAAATAAAATGAATGCAACAAAAGAAGATGAAAAAGTAAATCACGATTTAGACTTTCTTTGTGCTAAAACAGCCCTACAATTATTTATAGATAACGATGTTTATAATGCAGATGATGCTAAAGAAAAAGCTCATGTTAATTCTACCGATTATAGTTTCTATCTTAATCTTTTAAAAGATAAAAAACATCCACTCTATGATAAATATCATAATATTTCTATCAAACACAAGAGTATGTTGTATAAAGCTTTCTATAGAAAAAAGCAAGCTGAAACAAATGAAAGTATTGAAATAAGTAATTATACCAATAGAGAATTAATTAGCATTTTAAGTAATAGCCATTCCCAAGAATTTATAAATTTTACAGCTTATTACAATTTAAATAATATAGTATTTTCTTCTATTTTAAAGATGAATAAAAATCTAATTTATGAAATCGCTAATAATAGAGAAAATATATGGTACATATATAATTATTATGTTGATTTATATAGACAAGTAGCAGAAGAAGTAATTAGAGATATTAAACTATTAAGTAAAGATAAATTTAAAGAACCATTTGATTTATATAAATATTATTCTAATAATTATAATCTTCTATATATCGCTAAAATTGCAAAAGAACTTCCTAATTTAAAAAATAGTACTTTAATATTAAGATATGTAGAGAAGTTTTATAGTTTATTTGAAGTTTTAAATGAAAAAGAACTTAACATTATTAAACTTAAAGGACAATTATTATGCCTTAGTAAGAATATTACTTTTACTAATAGTGATTTAAAAAATGCCGTTAATGATATTGAAGAAAAAGGAATGCCATTATTAAAAGGAATACTTTATGGTTCTATTAAAAGACAAAAAGAATTAAAAGATGCTAAAGTTAGGAAGAAAACACTATGTTAAATAATAATTTATTTGATATAATATATTAAAGAGAGTTGATAAATTATGGGTAATAATTATATTAAAACAAGACAAGGGACATTTCCTGTTACTGTTTTTGAAAAAGATATGTATGATGTTAATCTTCCTAAATATCTTGAGAATGATATTAAAGCTTTATTAAAAGGAATTAAAGAAAATAGTACACTACTTGATTGTTTAATGGACGAAGTATATGGTTCTATTAATGGAGCCTACTGGGATGGACAAATTAGTGAAGAACATGCTGATCATTTAAGAGAAAAGTATTTATTATTAAGTTGCAAGGAAAGTGATGATAAAGATGTTATATAATTTTAATAACTATGAAATAAATAAATTTAAATACTATGATGGTAGAAATGGGAATAAGATATGTCTTTTAGATGAGCATGGAACTAAATATATGCTAAAAACACCTCCTGTAAAAAATAACAATACAAAAGATAAGTATTATACTAATGGATGTATTTCAGAACATATAGGATGTTTAATATTTAAATGTTTGGGTTTTAATACCCAAGATACTAAGCTTGGTATTTATACAGTTGATGGTAAAGATAAATTATGTGTGTTATGTAAAGATTTTGAAACAGATAATAAGAAATTATTTAAATTTGCTGAGATAAAAAATGGTATTATTTCATCAAGTGAAAACGGCTTTGGTGTAGAACTATCTAGTGTTTTAGAGGCAATAGAAGAACAAGAGAATATTAATCCTTCCATCTTAAAGTCATTTTATTGGGATATGTTTATTACTGATGCTTTTTTAGGTAATTTTGACCGGCATAATGGTAATTGGGGATTATTATTAGATGATTTAAACAAAACTAGTGAAATAGCACCTATATATGATTGCGGTAGTTGTTTGTATCCTGCACTGACTGATGAAGAAATGAAGAAAATATTAAATGATCCTAAGGAGATAGAGGCAAGAATATATGTTTTTCCTAATTCTATTTTGAAAATTAATGACAAGAAAATTAATTATTTTAATTATATAAGTTCTCTTGAAAATAAAGACTGTAATGAAGGATTAAAAAGAATAGGACGAAGAATAGATTTAGACGAGATTAATAAAATTATTGATGAAGTGGAAGGAATATCTGATATAAGAAAAGAATTTTATAAGACTATGTTAAAATTAAGAAAAGAAAAGATTATAGATTATTCACTTAATCTATTATATGAAAAAGAAGGAGCTTAGTTTTCCTTCTTTTGTTTTTCTAAGTATAAATATATCGCCTTTAGTTTGTGTTCATATCCTAAATCTTTAGGATGATAATACTTCTTATTCTTTAACTTATCTGGTAAGTATTGTTGTTTAACAAAAGCGTTTTTATAGTCATGAGGATATTTATAAGTATCACTTGGATTCTTTAAGTGTTTAGGAATATCACCTACATTACCTTTTTCTATGTCACTTAAAGCTTCATCTAAAGCGATATGGGCAGTATTACTTTTAGGAGATAGAGCCATTTCTGTAACAATAGTACCTAAAGGAATTCTAGCTTCCGGCAAACCTACTAATTTTGCGGCATCAATGGCTGCCATTACTTTAGGACCAATAGAGGGATTAGCTAGTCCTATATCTTCATAAGCAATAACAGACATACGTCTAAAGATACTATCTAGATCTCCTATTGTAATTAATCTTGCTAAGTAGTGTAGTGAAGCATCAACATCACTTCCTCTAATAGACTTTTGAAAAGCCGATAACATATCATAGTAACCATCACCATTTTTATCGGCATTAAATACTGGTTTACTATTAATCTTTTTAACAACATCTATATCTATTTTAAAATCATTAGTAGAGTAGTAAGATATCTCTAAAAGATTATAAGCATATCTTAAATCATTACCTGAAGCCCTTGCAATATAATTAATCGCCTCATCATCTATCTTTATATTAGGTAAATAAGGACTACTAACCGCTTTCTTTAACCCTTCAACAATATCGCTTGTCTCTAAATCCTTAAGTTCAAACAACTGACACCTTGATCTAATTGCAGGATTAATAGCATGATACGGATTACTTGTAGTCATACCAATCAGTGTAATAAGACCACTTTCTAAACAAGGTAATAAGATATCTTGTTTATCTTTATTAAGACGATGTATTTCATCCATAACTAAAACAATACCATCATACATTTTCGCTTCTTCTATAACAATATCTAGATCTTTCTTAGAATTAACTGTAGCATTTAAAAATCTATGTCTAACTCCTAAGTCATTAATAATAGCATTAGCGATAGAAGTTTTACCTATACCAGGTTTACCATATAAAATCATGGAAAATAACTTCTTGTTCTTAACTAAATTACTAAGAATCATATTATCTCCAACTAAATGTTTTTGTCCTATTACTTCTTTTAGGGAAGTAGGGGCAAGTTTTAAAGCTAAGGGTTTATCCATGTGTATCACTTTCTTTCTACTAGATTATTTTATCAAAAAACTCTGTTATTTTAAAGATATTGATGTTATACTTTTATTTAGGAGGGTTTCGTATGGAAAAGAAAATAGAAGATTATTATAAAGAATATAAAATAATAGATGCTCTTATAAAACAAGAACTAAATAATAAAGATGCCTTATATAACGAATTAATAAAAACTAAAGCAGGTAAATTATATTTAAATTTAACTGAGGAGCAAAGAAAAGACTTTAGAGATATTTATAGTGATAGCAGTATTACAAGATATTATTTTGCAGAGACTAATATTGAAAAATATAATCGCGATAAAACTATTTTGTTTTTGAGTGTAGCAGGTAGTGATTGTTTTCATTTAAATAAAGAAAGTTTTTTAAATCTCTATGTAAAAGATGGTGTTGATACTTATAATGCATTAACTGATGAATCTACTAAAGATTTAGATATTAGTGATGGTATTAAAAAATTTATACAAGAAATTATAGGTTATATATATGGCTTTTCTGATGAATTGTCTATTGATGATATACCATTAATTAAAGTGATTTATGATAAATTAAATAATAATAAAGATAAAGATTACTATACAACAGCTTCTGTTACATTTGTACAAGATAATATCTTAGATAAAGTTAAGAGAATCCATACCATAGATAAAAAACATATTACTTATAAAGAAAATAGACGTAATGTTATTGCAGATTTAAAAGAGAAAATAGATGAAAATGAGACGGAAATAAGAAACAGTGACAGTGGCTTTAAGTATTTGTTATTATCTTTGGTAGAAACTGCTAAATATGAAGTTCGTTTATTAGAAGGAAAAAGAGTTACTGCTCTTTTAAAAGAAATAGAAGAAAGTAATATGAGTGAAAGCGATAAAGATTACTTTAAAGATGCTCTTGTTAAAGCATATTATAATTTAACAAATATTGAATTTAGAAAACAAAGTAAATATTTTGATAATGACAACGATATTTGTTATGCAACTTTTGAGACGGCAAATGCTGAGATAAATAAAAGATTAATTAAAATGAGACAAGGGTAGTAGGTGGAATTATGCAGTATAATAAAGAAGAATTTAAGTTTTACTATGATAATTATATAGATATAAAAAATAAAATAGATGAAACTAAGGGTAAAATAAATGAGCTTTTACAAGATGATAAATTAAATAAAACTATAGATTTTTATAATAGTTTAAATGACAATGATAAAAAGATTTTTGATTATATTAATTGTAATATGGGATATGTTAGATATAAATTAAATAAACTAGCACTTGAAAAATTACAAGAATCATTTGAAAAATTATGTAATGAATTTATAGAAAGCGAAGCTTTTCCTTTTTCTAAAGATGAATTTCATTTCTTTGTAAAGAAAGATACATATTTAGTTGATGCAATTAATGGTGAAGATAGCAGTAAGTTAAGTAAAGAAGAAAACATATTTTTAAATGATAGTATAAGTTGTGTATATAATAGTTTAGATTATAATCCTAGCGATTATAGTATAGATGATATACCTTTAATAAAAGTATTATATTTGAAAGATAAGCTTAAATATGATAGAAGATGTTTGCCTTTAAATATAGACGGCATGATATACGATATTGATCTTGCCAAAAGAATAGATAGTGGCGACTATACTTATGACGAAAGAAGATGCAGTTGTCTTCCAGGGTGGAAAAAATCTCATCTTAAGACAAAATTGTTAACTCAACAGCAAAGAATTTTAACAAGTGATTCTAGAAATAAAGATTTATTATTATTTTCTGTTGATGCAGCTCTTTATGAAATAGAATTACAAAGTGGGGTTAGTGTTAATGAAATATATGATAGATTAAATAATATGGAAGTTAAAAATGAACATCAAAGAAGAAAAGTAGAAAGAGAAAAAGATGCTTTAATTAATGCTTATTATAATTTAACAAATATTGAATTTAGAAAGAATAGTGGTTATTATATGGGAAATCATTATATTTTTGCTAGGTATGAAACTGCTAATCCTGAAATTAATAAAAGAATGTTAAAAATGATGAAAAGATAGGTAGTGATAACTTGAAACGAAGTGAAGTAGATAGAGATAAATTAAGTCCTATGATGAGACAATATTTAGATATTAAAGATAATTATGAAGATACTATAATCTTTTTTAGACTTGGAGACTTTTATGAGATGTTCTTTGAAGATGCTGTTACTGCTTCTCGTGAACTTGAATTAACATTAACAGGTAGAAATGCAGGGCTTGAAGAGCGAGTTCCTATGTGTGGTATACCTTTTAAAGCTTATGAGGGGTACTTAGATAAGCTAATAGATAAAGGTTATAAAGTTGCAATAGTTGAACAGTTGGAAGACCCTAAGACTACTAAAGATATGGTGAAAAGGGATGTTATTCAAGTAGTTACTAAAGGTACAAGATTAGATTCATCTATTAATGCTAAAGATAATAACTTTATCGCCTCTATCTATGACTTAGAGTATTGTTATGTTTTATCATACTCTGATGTATCGACTGGAGAAGTATATGTTTTATTAGAAGATGGTGATAAAGATGCCCTACTTAGAGAAGTATTAAGACATAATTTTAGCGAAATAATCGTCAATAATAAAATAGATAGAGAGTTTGTTAATACTTTAAGAACTACGTATCATTTAAACGTTACTATCTATGATGAACTATATAATGGCAGTGATTATAGTTATGTCTATAAAAACTTAAAAGATGTAAGAGAAGAGACTGGTATTAAACATTTACTTGCTTATCTTACTAATACTAAAAAAGGAGATCTATCACATTTAACAGAAGCGAAGGTAGAGAATACTAAAGAACATTTATTAATAGATAATAATACGAAAAGAAATCTAGAACTTACTGAGACTGTTAGATTAAGAGAAAGAACTTATAGTCTGTTATGGCTTTTAGATAAGAATAAAACTGCGATGGGTAGTAGACTCTTAAAACAAAATATAGAAAGTCCTTTAACTAATAAGAAAGAAATAGAAAGACGATATGACTTTGTAGATAAGTTAAGAGTAGAGTTTATTTTAAGAGATGATTTAAAAAATAACTTAAATGAAGTTTATGATTTAGAACGACTTGCTAGTAGAATTACTTATGGTAATTTAAATGCTAGAGACTTACTTCAACTTAAGAATAGCCTAAAAGTATTACCAGATATTAAGAGAATTTTAAAAGAATTAAACTATTATAAAGAAATAGAGGACTTTCCTGAAGTTTATAGTTTACTTGATAAAAGTATAGTAGAAGATCCTCCTATTACCTTAAGAGAAGGACATCTTATTAAAGATGGGTATAATGATGAGTTAGATGAGTTAAGAAAAGTATCTAGTGGTTCTAAAGACTTTATCTTAGAACTTGAACAAAAAGAGAAGGAAAGAACTGGTATTAAGAACTTAAAAGTAGGTTTTAATAAAGTCTTTGGTTATTATATAGAAGTTAGTAAAGGACAGGTTAAAGAATTAAAAGATGAATATGAGTATGAAAGAAAACAAACTTTGTCTAATTGTGAGAGATTTATTACTCCTTTACTTAAAGAAAAAGAAAATATTATCTTAGGGGCAGAAGAGAAGATTATTAACTTAGAATATGATTTATTTATGAAGATTAGAGAGACTATTAAAAGATATATTCATCCTTTACAGAAAACTGCTAATATTATCGCTGAAGTTGATATGTTACAAGCATTCTCTACTATTTCTGATATGTATAACTTTGTAAGACCTACTATTACAGATAACCACTCAGTAAAGATAATTGCTTCCCGTCATCCTGTTATCGAAGAAGTAATGGCAAAAGAAGATAAGAAGTATGTCTCTAATGATATAATTATGGATGAAGATACAAGCATACTTTTAATAACAGGCCCTAATATGGCTGGTAAATCTACTTATATGAGACAGTTTGCCATTATAGTTATCATGGCTCAGATTGGTTGTTTTGTACCTGCAAAGAGCTGCTCTATGCCAATATTTGATAAAATATTTACAAGAATAGGGGCGAGTGATGACTTAGTTAGTGGTGAGTCTACATTTATGGTAGAGATGAAAGAAGCGAACCTTGCTTTAGAGAACGCTACTAAGAACAGTTTAATTTTATTTGATGAGTTAGGACGTGGGACTGCTACATATGACGGAATGAGTCTTGCTCAAGCGATATTAGAGTATATCCATGATAAAATAGGAGCGAAAACGATGTTTTCTACACATTACCATGAACTTACTAGTCTATCAAATAGCCTAAAACACCTGCAAAATGTCCATGTCTCTGCTGTAGAAGAAGATGGAGTCTTAACATTCTTACATAAGATAAAATTAGGTGCCGTTGATAAGAGTTATGGCCTTAATGTTGCATCTCTTGCTCACTTACCATCATCTTTAATTAAACGAGCCGAAGAAATACTTAATGTCTATGAGAGTGAAGGGGTTAAAGAAAGAGAATTTACTCAGACTAGTCTATTTACTCTAGATGAAGAAGAAGCTAAAGTTGAAGAGAAAGAAAGTGAAATAGAAGAGATGGTTAAAGAGTGTGATCCCCTAAATATGACACCAATTAATGCTTTAAACTTCTTATATGAATTAAAAGAAAAAATTAGAAATGAGGAGAAATGATTATGAGATTTGATTATTTACTAGCTTTACATAAAATTTATTCTGAATTTAATAACAGAAATGATGTATTTGATATACTAGTTAATGAATTAGGTGACTTAGAGAGTGCTATTGCAACATTTAATCTTGAAACTAAAGAAATTGTTCTTAATAAAGATGAGACAGATGAATATTATAAAATTATGCCTATAAAAGATAATGATAAAATAATTGGAATATCACTTAAAAGAGTAAAGAAAGAATTTAATGGTGAACAATTTGCTCTCGTGAAAAATATTATTCCTCATAATGATCAGGAAAAAGGAATTACCATTTCTTCATTAGAAAAAGTTATAACTAAAGATTATACTATTTTCTTTGCTAGTTCTAAAAATGTAGTTAATACTAATATTTTATATAAAATTAATGATGAAAAAACAGGAATATGGATTTATGATAATATGGTTATTAATGAAAATGAAAAGTTATTTCAAGTTACTAGTATAGATTTCTATAAGAATTTTAAAGAAATAGAAGATAACATAAAAGAACAAAAATGTATATTGCCAGATTATGTTAGTAAATTAAAAATTGATTACTCTAAAGTAATAGAGGATGCTATAGGAAATATAAAATTTGTTGATAACGATTATAAGTTAAAAGAATATCAAATTAAGCTTTCAGCAGCACCTATTTATATGAATTCTCATTCTAGTACAGTTGCTTCTGATTATTATAAAAAAATTTTTAGGATATTAAGTGTAGAAGAGCCTACATTACCTATAGATACTTCTTTTATTCCTACTGATAAAACTACTGGTAACTATTTAATTGAAAATGTTAAAATTAAAAGGATAGGTGATTAAAATGAAATATGATTTAGTACAATTAATTAAAGATAGAATGCCTAACTTGGAAGGAAATGAAGTTGTTTGTAAATTATTAGATTCTTTTCTTAAGGATAACTATTCTTCAGATTTATTTATATTGGCTGATGATAGGATTAGCCTTGAAGATGGCACTGGCATGACGATTTATAATGATGATAATATTGAGATTGTAAAAACTAATGAAGAAATAGGTGTAGAAGAGGATATTAGATTTAATATTATAGATAATAATAGTTTTGATATATTTTATTGTAATTATGATGTTAATGGTAATAAACCTTTAGTTAAAAGTTTTAACTTATTAGCTTTTAATAATAAGTTAAGTAGGGCAGTTATTAGTGAATGGGATTTTTTTAGGGAAATGGAAGGAATTCTTCACATTATCGCCAATATACTTGCTACTATAAATCCAAATATAGATTACTATAAAGAAGTTAAACAATTAATAGATAAATGTTCTGATGAGAATATAATTGCACATTATAAAATTTTAAGTGTAGATGATAGAAAAATAACTACTGATGAGGATGATGTACTATTAGAACAACCACTTGATAAAGAGATTGTTGAGGTGTTGGATGGATTTTTTGACTTTTCTAAGGAAGAACATAGTAAGTCTAACCAAGCTATGTATGAAAGCCTATTATTAATGGTAGAAAATATTAATACTTCTAAAGAAAGACAATATATCTTACTTAATAATAGAAAAATAAAAAGAGATGATAACTAATGAACTATGTATTAGTATATAAAGATACTAAAAAGAATATAAACTACTATTATAATTTTAATGATAAGCTAGTTTATGCTAATGATAATAAAGATAATAATTGTAATATTGTAGGAGTAATAGGTATTATCTTTGGTGTAGTTATAACATTTATTGCAAACTCTACTATTAGAGATATCTTTAAAGAAAAGGGTAAGAAAGTATCTTTAGATAAACTAAGAGAAATGTATAAGAAGAATAAATCATTTAGAATTAAATATTTTATTCTACTAATTGCGTTCTTTATCTTAACAATATTAAATCTAGTATTATACCAAAATATTACTACTATAAATTGTATATTATTTACTAGTGTTATAATGACTACATCCTTATTGCTTTTATATAGAGCATTAAATACTCTTAAATTAACAAAATTAATTTTTTAATTGTTTTTTGCAATATTTAGATATATAATATAAAACAAATTTAAGAAGGAAATAGGTGATTAAAATGAAATATAATTTAGAACAATTGTTAAAACATATGTGTAAACCATTAGAAGATAATCATATAGCAAGTGATATATTGCTTTCTTTACTTAATTCTCCCAATGTATATTATTATACGCCAGAACCAAAACGCATAGAATTAAGTAATAAAAAAGATGTTATAATAGAAAAAAATAATATCCTAATTGATAATGATGTAGATATATATAACTCAAACGAATTTGTTTTTGAAGGTGAAGATATTAAATTAACTCTCTTATTAGATAATAGTTTTAGTCTATCATATTGTAATTGTTTTGTAACAGATAATAACCATGTAATTCAAAGTTTTGTAATGTCATTTGTAAATGATAAAGTTGTATCAGAAAATATTAGTGAGAGGGTATATAGCAGAAAAACTCCTAAAATTATAGATTATCTCTATGAAATATTACCAGCTTTGTACGAATATGCTGTGGAATATAATCGTGATTTTTATGATATTCTTAAATATTCTTTTGTTAGAAGAATATTTAAGGAAGAAGGAATATTACCAGATACTTACAAAGAACTATTTATAGATACAAATAGAAATAAAGTATCACTTAATATAGACAATGCTGCTAGTGAGGAAGAATTTGATGGCAACATGTGTGCTTTAATAAATAAATTTAGTAGTATTAAAACTAATGATTATGTTGATTCAATTAATGGTAATGTTGATGAAAGAAGGCAAAAAATGACTGATATCTTACTTAAAATTAATGATGTTTTAGAAAAGAATTATGCTCCTAAAGAAAGGCAATATATTTTACTTAATGGTAGTAGAAAAAATAAAAAGGATGATAACTAATGAATTATGTATTAGTATATAAAGATACTAAAAAGAATATAAACTACTATTATAATTTTAATGATAAGTTAGTTTATGCTAGTGATAATAGAAATAATAGTTGTAATATAGTAGGAGTAATAGGTATTATTATTGGCTTTATTTTCTATCTTGCTTTCGCTTGCCTTAGTTACTATTTACCTTATTCAAATCTATTTATCTTATTAGTTGGAATTATCTTTGGTATATTTATAACACTTATTGCCAATTCCACTATTAAAGATATCTTTAAAGAAAAGGGAAAGAAAATGTCCATAGATAAGTTACGAGAAATGTATAAGAAGAATAAATCATTTAGATTTAAATACTTTATCCTACTAGTTGCTTTTCTTATTCTAACGATATTAAATCTACTGTTATATCAAAATATCACTACTATAAATTGCCTTTTATTTACTAGTACTATAATGACGACTTTTTTATTACTTTTATATAGGCCAGTTAATAGCTTTAGACTTGTAAATCTACTTGCTAGAAAGTAATATTTGTGATAAGACGTATATGTAAAGGAAATTTACATATAATTAAAAGGTAAACACCAATTACTAAGTATCCTGGTTAAAGGATAACATATGTATTATAACGTGCCAATCGAATAAGATACATTTTTTAATAGAACAAATATTTTATAATGTTTGCTCTTTTCATATGTGTCTTTTTTTGATAAAATATATTAAGAAAGAGAAGTGATACTTTTGAAAACAAGAAATGAAGTAAGAGAAATAGCTCTTCGTATAATCTATAAAATAAATATATTTGATGCTGCTAAATTGTATTATGATGTAGATGACTTAATTAAAGAAGAATATGAAGTAGAAAATGAGTTTGTTAATTCTCTAGTTAATGGAGTTATAGAAAAAAGAGATGAGTTAACTAATTTAGTTAATAAATATATGTCTGATTGGACTCTTGATAGACTTAATAAAGTAGACCAAGCTTTATTCCTTTTATCTAGTTATGAGTTAAAGTATCTTGATACACCTAGTATTGTTAGTATTAATGAATGGGTAGAGATATCTAAAAAATATAGTGATGATAAAATTACTAAGATGTTAAATGGAGTTTTAGATAATATTTATCATAGTGAGGATGTAAATGAATAAAGAATACTTAACAGTCAGTCAGTTAACTAAATATATTAAATATAAATTAGATAATGATGTTAATTTAAGAGAAGTTTATCTTAAAGGAGAAATATCTAACTTTAAAGCTCATACTAGAGGACACTTTTATTTTACTATTAAAGATGAAGGTAGTAGAATTAATGCTGTTATGTTTGCAAGTAGTGCTAGCAAAGTAAAGTTCACTCCTGAAGATGGTATGAAAATACTTGTAACCGGAAGAATATCTGTTTATGAAGCGACAGGTGGTTACCAAATCTATGTTAATGAAATGATGGAAGATGGAGTAGGGAACCTTTATGTTGCCTTTGAACAATTAAAGAAAAAACTTGCTAGTGAAGGCTTGTTTGATGAAAGATTCAAAAAATCAATTCCTAAAATACCAGAACGTGTGGGAGTTATAACAGCCCCTACTGGAGCGGCAATACGTGATATAATATCTACTATTAATAGAAGATTCCCACTAACTGAAGTAATACTTTTACCTAGTTTAGTACAAGGAGAAGGTGCGAAAGAAGATATTGTAAGGCAGATAAAACGAGCTGAAGATTATAACCTCGATGTTCTAATAGTAGGTAGAGGAGGAGGCTCTATTGAAGATTTATGGGCCTTTAACGAAGAGATTGTGGCACGTGCTATATTTGATTGTCCAATACCAGTAATAAGTGCGGTAGGTCATGAGATAGATTTTACTATTGCAGACTTTGTAGCAGACCTAAGAGCACCTACACCAACGGGAGCAGCCGAGATAGCTGTACCTAATAAAAGTGACGTTATAAACTATATTAATCAGTTAAGTTTAAGAAGCAGGAAAGCCGTAGGAAATATTCTAGAATTAAAGAAAAAAAGACTTGATAATATCAAGAGTAATTATATCTTGAATAATCCTTTAGATTTATACTCTGCTAAAATTCAAAAACTTGATTATTTAACAGAGAGCCTAGTTAAAAACTATAAAAATATTATTGATAAAGAAAAAATTAAACTAAATAATATTAAAACAAGGCCATTATTTAGTAATCCTTTAGTAATATTAGATAAGACTAAACAAAAATATGCTTTACTGCTTAGTAAATTAGATGCCTTATCTCCTTTAAAAACATTAGAGAGAGGCTATGGTATTATTAAACTTAATGAAAAGGCAGTTACTAGTATAAAAGACTTAAAGAAAGATGATTTAATAAATATAGAATTAAAAGATGGCAGTAAGGAAGCTATCATAAAGTAGGAGGAATAATTATGGAAAAAAAAGAAATGAAATTTGAAGAAAAAATAACCGAATTAGAAAATCTTGTTAAAGCCTTAGAAAATGGAGATGTTCCTTTAGATAAAGCGATAGATTATTTTACAAAAGCAACTAAACTTGCTAGTGAATGTGATAAAGATTTAAAGAACGCTGAGAAAGCACTTACATCTATAGTTAACGAAGATGGAAGTTTATCTGAGTTCAAAGGAGAAGTAGAAGCATAATTATGAGAGAGATTAAAATACATGGTATTTATAAACACTTTAAAGGAGATTACTATTTAGTAGAAGAAATTGCTAAAGACTGTGAAACCTTAGAAGATGTAGTAATTTATAGAAAATTATATGAAGATGGAAGTTGTTGGGTTAGGCCTTTAAAAGATTTTGTGGGGAAAGTTAATCATGAAAAGTATCCTAATGTAGAACAAGTTTATAAGTTCGAACTTATAGAACCATATAGTAAAAGAGAAAATTTTAAAGGAGAATAGATATGGAAGAAATAACTTATAAAGAGTTTAGAAAATTTTTAGATAGTGATGTAGATGAAGCTACATATTTTGGTTATAGTAAAGAAAATTTAATCAGTTTGAAAGAACGTTTAGAAGGATTAAGAGAACGCTTTGATATATGTGAGTCTAGAATAGAAAGTGATAGAGAAAAAATTGAAAATGCTTATAGTGATATAAGTGATATTTCTTATAGTGATTATCGCAAGAATTTAACTTTTAATGTTGGTGATTCTTCATATTATTTAACTAAAGATAAAGAAAAAAATATTTATAAAATTAATTGGTATGCAAGTAGTGAACCATCAATACTTGCTAATATGAAATTAATTAGACATAGAAATATAGGAAGAAAGTTTTCTAAAGAAATAGATAATATTGTAGAAAATAGTGTTAAATATTTTAATAAAGAAAATACTATTAAATCTGTAAGTTCAATATTTGATTTAGAAGATAGTTATTTTTCATCTGCATTAAATTGTTGTGATTACCCATTTTTCTTTATTGATAAAAGAACTTTAGTGCCTGAAGAATATACAATAATTCCTTTTAAAGTAGAATATGATACTCTTCCAAAAATAACTACCAAAGATAAACAAAAACTATTAACTAAAATAATGGTTCCAAGAGGATTTTTAAATTGAGTAGAGTAATTATTTATAAAAGTAAAACAGGGCATACTGAAAGATATGCTAAAATGCTTAGTGAAGAGTTAAATATTCCGTGTTATTCATATAAAGATGCTATAGTTAGTAAAAATGATGAAGTAATATTCCTTAGTTATATCTATGCTTCTAAAATAATGGGATTATCTAAAATATTAAAGAAATATAATGTAAAAGTAGTAATTGCTGTAGGTGCACTTGCCTATAGTAAAGATTATCTTAATACTCTAAAAGATGTTAATAATATAAAACTTCCTTTCTTTTATCTAAGAGGAGGAATTGATTACAGTAAATTAAATTTTTTCTTTAGAAAGTTTCTTCCTGTTATTGGTAAAGATATTGCTAAAGATGATAAAGAGCTTTTAATCTTATTTAAAAATGGTGGAGATTTTGTTAATAAAGATGATTTAAAAGAAGTACTTGCATTTTTTAGTAAAGAGCAGTATACTAATACTACTTTTTGAAGGAGGAATTTAAATGGATTTAAGTGATTTAAAATTACAACTTTTTGATTCTATTGCTGATGCTAAAAATAGTATGGATATTATGGAAATTAAAAAAGAGACTGATGCTATATATGACAGATTAATATTAATTAGTCAACAGGATGGTAAATTTAGTCCAGAATTGTTTAAAGCTAATATTTATGTTGCTATATCATCTTATTATTGCAATCCTAATTTTAGCTTAGAGGATAGAATTCCTATAATAGATGGAATGATTTTCTATGGTGATACTTTTGTTAAGTATGAATCTATTATGGAGAATATTGGTGTTGTAGAACAAATAGCACTATGTATTAGTATGTTAGACGATATTAAAAAAGAGCAAGAATTAAGTGAAAATGTCAAACATAATATGCATTTAGGTATCGCTATTTCTGCTCGATTAAATGATATGTCTAAAGAAAAGTAACTATTAATTTAGTTATTTTTTATTAAAAAGAGTGTTAGCATTAGCTAGCACTCTTATCTCCTTCTTCTAACATTGTTGTTATGAAAATACCATACCCTTTCTTAGCATCACTTACAATAACATGAGTAACGGCACCTATTATCTTATTATTCTGAATAATAGGGGAACCACTCATACCTTGGATGACACCTCCGGTTTCTTTTAAAAGTTCTTCATCAGTTATTTCAAAAAGAATATTTTTAATATCACTATCTTTATTAATATTTAAAATATTTATCTTATATTCTTTAATCTCATTGCCATTAATAACAGTCCGTATTATCGCTTCACCTTTCTTGACATCATCTTTAGTTCCTACTTCTAAAGCTTCAGTATCTAAGAGTTCACTTGAATATTTTCCAAAAATACCAGACTCTTCATTAGAATTAATCTTGCCATAAGTTACAGATTCATCATAAGTTGCATTTTTCTCTCCAGGTGAACCATTTTCACTTTTGGTATTATCAGTTACTGTGGCTTTAAATATTTTACCATCTTTTATCTCAAATCTTTCACCAGTAGTTCTCTCAGTTATCTCATGACCTAAAGCACCAAATATAGTGGTTTTAGGGTCGATATAAGTAAGTGTACCAATTCCTGTTATTTCATCTTTTACATAAAGACCTGTTTTACATACGGCATCACTATCACAAATCATATCTAAAGTTAAATTAGAAGACTTACCATTTCTAATAATAGTTACATCTAACTGATTATTACTATCTGCTTCACTATTAACTGCATCTACCATTTCATCTATATTATTTACTTTGGTATTATTAATTTCTGTAATAGTATCACCAATTAGAAATCCTGCATCTTTTCCAATATATTTACTATCTACTTCATAAAAGCCAACTACTAAAACACCTTTAGAATTAACTTCTATACCAA
>CAMLTY010000014.1 GCA_946486465.1 uncultured Mycoplasmatota bacterium | reverse complement strand
TTCCATATCCTTTAGTCATAGTCATAAAGTCTGTAGAAAAACCAATAAGTCCACGTGAAGGTATTGAATAGTTAAGACGAACTTGATTTTCAAAGTTAGTCATATTTTCCATAACACCACCACGAGTACCTAAATGTTCAATAACACTACCAACAACATCTTCTGGTACTTCGATTTGTAACTCTTCCCAAGGTTCACACTTAACACCATCTATTTCTTTAATAATTACTTTAGGTTTAGATACTTCAAGTTCAAAACCTTCACGACGCATATTTTCAATTAATATTCCAAGATGTAACTCTCCACGTCCTGAAACAAGGAAACTATCACGTCCAGTGTTTTCAACTCTAAGTGATACATCTTTTTGAGTCTCACGAATTAATCTTTCTTCTATTTTACGAGCAGTTAAAATCTTACCATCACGACCTACAAAAGGACTAGAGTTAGTTCCAAACGTCATTTGTAGAGTTGGTTCATCAATATGTAAAATAGGTAAAGGTAAATTATCTCCCATATTACAGATAGTCTCTCCTACTGATATATCGGCAAGACCTGCAATAGCGACAATGTCTCCTGCTTCAGCTTGTTCTATTTCAATACGATTATAGCCATAATAACCAAATAGTTTTTGAATTCTAAAGTTTTTAACAGAACCATCTAATCTAATACAACTAACCATTTCACCTGTTTTAATAATACCATTATGAACACGACCAATACCAATACGTCCAACAAACTCGTTATAGTCAAGTAAAGCTGGTTGGAATTGTAATGGTTTAGTATTATCTCCAGTAGGTGCAGGAATCTTATCAATGATTAAGTCAAGTAATGGTTCAAAACCTTTTTTCTGTGTACTTATATCATCACTTAAACTACAAGTTTCATTTAAAGCACTAGCATATACAACAGGGAAATCTAATTGTTCTTCATCAGCACCAAGTTCAATAAATAAGTCAAGTACTTCATCAACAACAGCACTACATCTTGCACTAGGTTTATCGACTTTATTAATAACAACTATAGGTTTAACTTTAGCTTCAAATGCTTTCTTTAAAACAAATCTAGTCTGAGGCATTGCACCTTCATAAGCATCAACAACAAGAATAACACCATCAACCATATTCATAATTCGTTCAACTTCTCCTCCAAAGTCAGCATGACCAGGAGTATCAAGAATATTAATACGATATCCATTATAATCTAAAGCAGTTGTTTTAGCAAGTATTGTAATACCACGTTCTTTCTCTAACGCATTAGAATCCATTGATACATTACTAACATCTTCATTATCACGAAACATACCAGATGTCTTTAAAATACCATCTACTAAAGTAGTTTTACCATGATCGACATGAGCAATAATTGCCACATTTCTTTTTTTCATACTTATCACACTCCAAAATACGTCCTAAATTATACCACAGAATAAAGAAAAATACTAGAGTTTTCTAGTATTTATATAAAAGACGAAGCAGAAAATCCTAATTTTTCTTATTTAAATTCTCAATTCTCTTTTTAATTAATCTTTTTTCAATATCTTTTTGATTGTATTCGCTAATAAGTTTATCAACTTCTTCAAATGGATAAATTCCAATAGATAGCATTTCTTCAATTAATTTATCATTTATAACAGTATTTTCAAAATGATTAACTAACTTTTTAGGTAAATGAATGTTTCTATTATAATAGGTTTCACCTGTACCAACCATTAAACCAAAGTTTTTTAATCTTACACCATAATTTTCTCTTTCAAATACAGTTCCAATATGCTTACCTAAACGAATGCTATTATCTTCCATAACTACAATTTCATATTTCATAATTATTTAGCAGCATTTATTTGACTCATTACTTCATCAGCAAAGTTTTCTTCTTTTTTCTCAATTCCTTCACCAACTGCATAACGAATCATTGATACTATAGAACCTCCATTATTTTTAACATAGTCTCCTACTGTAACATTAGAATCTTTAATAAATGCTTGTTCTTCTAAACAAATCTCTTTATAGAATTTATTTAATCTACCAGTAACCATCTTTTCAGCGATATCAGCAGGTTTACCTTCATTCATAACTTGTTCTTTAATTACTTTAGATTCATGTTCAACCATATCACTTGGAACATTATCCCTATTTACACAAACAGGAGCCATTGCTGCAACATGCATTGCAACATCCTTAGCAATTTCTTCTGTAGTATTATCAAGTACTACTAAAGCTCCAATCTTACCACCCATATGTAAGTAACTTCCAAATACCTCGCCATCAGTTTTCTCTACTAATTCACATCTTCTAAAAGATATTTTTTCTCCTATTTTAGCAGTTAAACTAACAAGTTTAGCTTCTACAGTCTCCCCATTATCATCAAAAGCTAGCACATCTTCCCTAGTCTTTAAATCATTATTGATAATAGTAGTAGCTAAATAATCTACAAAGTTAACAAATTCTTCATTCTTAGCAACAAAGTCAGTCTCAGAATTAACTTCTAATATAACTGCTTTATTATCTTTAACTTCTATCTTACATAAACCTTCTGCAGCAACTCTAGACTCTTTCTTAGCAGCCTTACTAATACCTTTTTCTCTTAACCAATCAACTGCCTCATCCATATTACCATTACAAGCTTCTAAGGCTTTCTTACAATCAAGCATTCCTGCTCCAGTCTTATCTCTTAATTCTTTTACATCACTTGCTTTAAACATAATTTATTCATCCTTTCTATTTTTATACAAAAGGAAGGAGATTCCCTCCCTCCTTCCTATCTTACTTTGATAAAGCTTCTATAATGTCAGCTTTTTTCATACCTGTAGTAGAAATATTTTTAGATTTAGCTATTTCTTTAAGTTCTGCAACTGTCATTTTACTATAATCAACTGTTTCTTCTTTAGTAGCTTCTTTCTTTTCTTCTACTACTTCTTTTTTCTCTTCAGCTTTAACTTCTTTAACTTCTTCTTTTACTTCTTTTTTATTTTCTTTTCTAACTTCCTTTTTAGCTTCTTTCTTTTCTTTTTTATCTTTCTTAGCTTTATCTTCTTCACTAATATAATCAATTACTTCATTACCATTAACTTCTGCAATAGCATTAGTTAAAGCTCCAATAAGTAATTTAACACTTCTTACAGCATCATCATTACCAGGAATAACATAATCAACCATATCTGGATCACAGTTTGTATCAACTACACCAAATACAGGAATATTTAAGATTCTAGCTTCTTTAATAGCAATCTCTTCTTTCTTAGGATCAACTATAACTAAAGCTTGAGGAAGTTTCTTCATATCTCTAATTCCTCTTAAGTTCTTATTAAGTTTTTCATACTCTTTCTTAAGACCAATAACTTCTTTTTTAGGTAATAAATCAAAAGTACCATCTTGTTCCATCTTTTCGATTTCTTCCATTCTTCTAACTCTTGATCTAATAGTTCTAAAGTTAGTTAATGTACCACCTAACCATCTTTCATTAACGAAGTACATATTAGTTCTAGTAGCAGACTCTTCAGCAGCTTCTTGAGCTTGCTTCTTAGTTCCAACAAATAGAACTTTTCCTCCATCTTCTACTATTGTCTTTAAAGCTTCATATGCTTTATCTAAACATTTAGATGTTTTTTGTAAATCGATAATATAAATATCATCTCTAGTTGTATAGATGTATTCTCCCATCTTAGGATTCCATCTTCTTTTTTGATGTCCAAAATGAACACCAGCTTCTAATAAATAATTCATTGATACTACGCTCATATTTTAATCTCCTTTTCGTTTTTTATCTTCTATTTTGTTCTAAAAATTATCACTGTTTAATCTAACACAGCACTAGATAATCAAATTCCAAAATATGTTTATTTTTCTAAAGCTGCAATTATGTCAGCTTTTTTTAATCCAGTTGTAGATATTCCTTTTTCTTTAGCAATTTCTTTAAGTTCTGCAACTGTCATTTTACTAAAGTCTTTAACTTCAGCCTTTTCTTCTTTCTTAGCAGTTTCTTTCTTAGTTGTAGCCTTCTTCTCAGTAGTCTTAGTCTCTTCTTTAGCTTTACTATCACTACTCTTAACAGTTACTTCACTAGTTGTTTTAACTTCAGTAGCTTTAATCTTTCCTTCTTTACCTTTTTTAGCAACTTCTACAAGTTCAGTAAATGCTTTAGGATCATTAATAGCAATTTCACTTAACATTTTACGGTTAACTTCAACACCTGCTTTATTTAATCCTTCTATAAATCTAGAATAACTAATACCATTTTCTCTACATGCTGCATTAATTCTAGTTATCCATAATTTTCTAAATTCTCTTTTCTTTTGTTTTCTATCTCTAAATGCATATTGACCAGAATGCATTAATTGTTCTTTAGCACTCTTATAAAGTCTATGTTTACTACCAAAGTATCCTTTAGCTTGTTTTAATACTTTCTTATGACGAGCTTTTGTAACTGCTCCATTCTTAACTCTTGCCATCTTTACATCCTCCTTCTTTTATTAAATAATGTTCTTTAAACGATTTTGATCTGCTTTAGATAAGCTAGATGCACTTCTTTTCTTTCTATTAACTTTTCTTGACTTATATCCAGTATTATGTCTACTTCCTGGATGTCCTATTTTATAATCATTCTTTCTTTTCTTAAATACTTTCTTACTACCTTTATGTGTTTTTAATTTAGGCATTATAATTCCTCCTTCTACTTATCTTTCTTTGGTACTAAAAACATTGTCATAGTACGACCATCTAACTTTGGATGTTGATCAATTGTTGCATAATCTAGAGTCCTATTAGCAAATTTCTCTAATACTTCTTTACCTAATTCAGTATGAGCCATTTGTCTTCCTTTGAATCTAATCGTAAGTTTAATCTTATCACCTTTTTGTAAGTACTTAATAACGTTTCTAAGTTTAGTTTCAAAGTCTCCTACATCAATAACAGGAGATAATCTAAACTCTTTTAACTCTGCTTGACTTGCTCTTTGTTTTTTCAAAGCTTCTTTTTCTTTCTTTTGTCTTTCATAACGGTATTTATTATAATCCATTACTTTACAAACAGGCGGATTACCATTAGGATTCATTAAAACTAAATCTAAATTAGCATATTTTGCAAGTGTTCTTGCATCTTCTATAGATTTAATTCCAACTTGCTCTCCATTAGGACCAATAACTAATACTTCTTTAGCTCTAATTTGCTCATTAATTAATTGACTCTTATTATCTTTTGCTATAATTAACACCTCCATAAATTAAGAAAAGTGGATATATTAATACCCACTAAAAAACCAAAATAATGTTATATTATTATATCTAATCTTGGCTTTTTACCTATTGACTCACTTATCAATCAGGTGGTGGGGTATCCCATCTCTTTCCTTTTCTTCAAGTATTGTATGCTAAAAAACTAAGTTTGTCAACACATTTTTCATTTTTTATTTTACTTTAGTCTTTTGAATTTCTTCTGGTTGCTGTGACATAACAGCTCTATCAATAATATCAACTATTTCTTCCTCTGTAAAATCATCTTTTAAAAGTTCTTCTTTTGTTAAATATAATGAGATAGGTTCCATAGTTTCAAAGTCAACGTTTATATATGAACCCAATGTACATTTATCATTTTCATCCTCCATAAGATGATAATAGTTACAAGAAATAACATCTTTATAATGAAAACTATCTTTACACCCATTACTAGTTCTATAATTTGTTGTTTCTTCAACTAAATAAACATTTCCATCATCAGTTGTTGCAACTATAGTATTTTCTAAAATTGTTCCATCTAAAACATTATCTTTTTCTTCTTTACCACATGCAACCATTGTAGCCATAATTGTTCCTACTAAAACAAAAGGTGTTAATTTTTTTAGTCCTTTACCAAAATATTTTAAATTTTTCATTCTTTTATTCCACCTCCATTTCTAATATAGATATATTATATACTGTTTTACTGTTTTGTCAAATTGATTACACAACAAATTAAACACCATCTATACAATTTTCGTAAAGCCACTCTTCTAACTTCGTATTATCTCCACTCTCATAATAGAGGGTTAATTTAGTTAAATAGTTACCAATCTCTTCAACAGGTACTGCTATTATGCCTTGACCATTTTTAATCATTTCTTTATTAGCAACTAAGTTGGCAACTAATTTTTTACCATCTAAAAACATCTGAGACCTCTGAATCCAACAAAATAAATCAATACATCTCTCTAATTTATTTTTATTACTTAAAATCTCTTTTAATTCTTCATCATAATCACATTCACTAGGAAGTTTTGGTCTCCAAGAAGTACCAGTAATACCAACACCTTTATCCCTAAATTCTCCTAAAGGATAAATATTTTGTCCTTTGCACACTTCAAAATGTATTTTCTTAATAAAATCTATAGTAAGTTCTTCATTAACATGATTAATTACATATTCCCACCCATCTTTTAAACCTTTAAGTTTCAACATATCATCAACAGAAATATTACCTGTATTAACATTATTCATAAAAGCATAAGTATCTGCAAAAGTTACAGCGATGCCTTCAAGATTAGCACTCTTATAAATATTATCTACAAGTTTTCTCTTAGCAAAAAATATATTATCTTCTAAAGACATATTATACTTATCTTTCATTTGCCACTTCTCCTTTCAGTAATATATCATCACTTATTAAAATAATAATATTCTTTATTTTCTTTGTAAAGTTTTTTTTGATTATGCTAATTATGTTAATTAAAATATTGATATCCGAAAGTTTAATCAAAAAATATTGATTTTTTTAGAGTTTTAGTTTATTATAAAGTCACTACAAAAAATATTTTGTATAATTTGATTGTAGTTTTGATATAATATTAATGTAGATAATATCATATCTACAATCTTGGTCTATTATTTATAATGGATCAAACCCGTGTTGGCACCATGTGCCACTTAAAGAAGTAACCTTTACGGTTGTTTTTTTAATTTCTATATACAAAAACTAGAGTTTGCTCTCTAGTTTCTTTTTTAAGTTCCTATTATAGTCGGGATCACTGCTTTTTTAAGTTCCTGTTATGGTCGGAATCACCGCTTTTTTTTACAACACATAATCACTTATGTAGCTATAATATAACATTCAGTGATAATAATGTCAATAAAACTATTTAATAATTATTTTACTTTCTTTCTTCTCCTTAGCTTTCTCTAAAAAACAAGCAAATATCTTTTTAGAATTAACATCATCACTAATAGTTATCTCTGGATGCCACTGTACTCCTAAACAAAAGTCATAATCTTTTAATTCTACCGCTTCAATAACTCCATCAGAACTCTTAGCAACTACATTACACTCTTTAGTATAATCTACACATCTTAAATGATGAGAATTAACCATTATTTCTTCCTTACCTAATACCTTATATAAAAGACTATTTTTATCTATAGTAACAGAGTGAGCAGGTGCAGCATAATCTTCTTTATAATGTGACTCTTTATTAGGAACATCTAATAATTTAAAGTTATCTATTTTATAGTTAGCAATCATCTGCATACCCAAACATACTCCAAGAATTGGAATATTTCTTTTAAGACAAAAATGTAAGACACAATAATCATACTTAGTAATCTTATCTCCCCCAGGAATAAATAATCCATCTAACTTTTCTATCTGATATAAAATCATTTCTTGTTCCATCCCAGTTAAATCAGGAGCTTCACTACTCTTAGTAGTAAAATAATCTATATCTTGAGGAGGTATTAACATAATAGGCACTCCACCAGCTTTAACAATCGCTCTTCTTGTACTTTCCATGCAGTACTCTATAGGTGTACCATTTTCATTAACACCACTTCTAGTTAAAATACCAATAATAGGACCCATTAGAATTTAATCCTCTCTTCAATATATGGAATAACTTCATCTAACTTCAATGTTACTTGTTCCATAGTATCTCTATCTCTTAAAGTAACAGTTCCATTATCTATTGTATTATCATCAACTGTTAAACTAAAAGGTGTTCCAATAGCATCCCCTCTTCTATATCTTTTACCAATAGATCCTGCTTCATCATAACTAACAGAAAACTCTTTAGATAACATTTTATAAATATCACTAGCTTTCTCACTATGTCTTTTCTTTATTAAAGGTAAAATAGTTACCTTATAAGGTGCTAAATAAGGGTGTATCTTTAATACTTCTCTTTCACTACCATCTTCTAATGTCTCTTTATTATAAGCATCACATAGTATTGTAAGCATAAGTCTATCTACCCCAACACTAGGTTCAATAACATAAGGAATATATTTCTCATTAGTAGTAGGATCTAAATATTCTAAAGATTCACCTGATACTTTTTGATGACTAGATAAATCAAAATCAGTACGACTAGCAATTCCCCATAACTCTCCAAATCCAAATGGGAATTTATATTCAATATCAGTAGTAGCATTACTATAATGACTTAACTCTTCTTTTTTATGATCTCTAAGTCTTAAATTATCTTTATTAATACCAAGACTTAATAAGAAGTTATAACAATAATCTTTATAATATTTATGCCAATCTAATTCAGTACCTGGCTTACAGAAAAACTCTAATTCCATTTGTTCAAATTCTCTTGTTCTAAATATAAAGTTACCAGGAGTTATTTCATTTCTAAAACTTTTACCAACTTGTCCAATTCCAAAAGGAATCTTAAGTCTCATACTTCTTTGCACATTTAAAAAATCAACAAATATACCTTGAGCAGTTTCAGGTCTTAAATAGATTGTACTCTTACTATCTTCAGTAACACCTTGAAAAGTCTTAAACATTAAATTAAATTCTCTAATATCAGTATAATCCATCGCTCCACAGTTAGGACAAACAATATTATGTTCTTTAATATAATTCATTAACTCTTCATGACTCATACCACCTGCATCTTCTACACCATCTGCTTCCACCAACTTATCTGCTCTATGTCTTGTCTTACATTTCTTACAATCTATTAAAGGATCAGAGAAAGTTGCTAAATGTCCACTCGCTTCCCAAGTTCTAGGATTCATTAAAATAGCAGAATCTAGTCCTACATTATTAATATCTTCTTGAACAAATTTCTTTAACCAAGCACTTTTAACATTATTTTTTAAAAGCATACCAACAGGACCATAATCCCAAGTATTAGCAAGACCTCCATATATCTCACTTCCTTGGAATATTATTCCATATTGTTTACAGTAATTAACTAAATCTTCCATCTTAATATTACTCATTATCTTACTCTACTCCTTTCTTCAACATTATTTAATTTATTTTCTACTTTTTCTAAATAAGCTTTTAATTCTAGAGGGCTCCTAACTTCTTTAAAATAAGTCAAAGTATTACTAGCAAGTCCTTCTTTATATTTTCTTTTCAAATCATCTATTTGTTTATTATAAACACCATCTATATTAACAAGTACTAGTTCTTTCTTTTTATCATCAGTTTCTATCTTATTATTTAAAAAAGAAGTAAACTCAGAAAGAGTGCCTGTCCCTCCATCTAAGAAAATAATGACATCACTATTTTCATATATATGCTCTGCTCTTTTAAAGGTAGAACTAACCTCTACTTTAACATCTGCATTAGTCCTATCAAGCTCAAATTTATTACCAACAGTTATAAGCATATTACCATTTTCTCTTAAAATTTCTTTAACATCTCTCATAGATCCAGTCTCACCTGCACCCATAACAAATGTATAGCCCATATCTGCTATCTCACTAACTGCTCTCGAATTACTTAAACGAGACTCCATACTAGCAGTATCTCTACTTCCACACATAATTCCTACATTCATTTAATTCACCTCTTTTGATAATTATTATATACACTATAGATTTAAAAGTCTAGGTAAAAATATTGATATACCTATAATAACTGCAAATATCGTTGCAACTAGTACTGCCCCCGCTGCCGCATCTTTAGCAACTTTAGCCTTCGCCCTCTTCTCTTCTGTTACAAGATCAACGACATTCTCTATTGCTGTATTCATAAGTTCTAAAGAAAGAACTAATGCAAAAAGTACAAAACATACTCCCCACTCTACAAAAGTAATTTCAAAGACTATTCCTGCTATTATAACTAATATCATAACAAGAAAATGAATTACCATATTTCTTTCATGTTTTAAAGTATAAAGTATTCCATTAAAACCATAAGATAATGTTTTAAGTAAAGGTTTCTCCTTTTCTTTAGGTTTAAAAGTCTTCTCAAAAAAGTAAATTAACACTAAAAGAATTATAAATCCTAAAATAACTCCCCCAACTACATCTGTTACATAGTGAACATTAAGTATTAACCTACTTAAACAAATTAAAACAATTAATGTAGTTAAGAATGTCGTACCTATTACCTTATACTCTTCCTTACATTTACTTCTTCTAAGTAAATATATTAAAAATCCATAATAAGTGGTAGCAATTAAACTATGACCACTAGGAAAACTATAACTAGAAAGTATCTCACTACCAATTAAAGGTCTCTCTCTTAAAAATATATTCTTACTTAATATAATAATACCTGCACTAATTAAAGTATTAATAATAACAAATATTCTTTGATGGTTAGTATCAAGTGCAAATATCAAAATTAAAGTAATAATAATTATCGCTTGACTTGATGCTAAAGATGTAACTACATTAGCACAGGTTGTTAAAAACTCTATTCTGTTAGTAGATAATAGGTTATAAACATTATAATCTATTACCCCTGTCACATCTAACAAAACACAAACAGTTAAAATAACAAATAAACTTAAAAGAATTATTAATTTCTTCTTCATCAAACCACTACCTATCTTACTTTAATTTTACCACATTCTTTAACATTTTTTTACTATTTAAATAAATTCCTGTATATCTATCATAATAATCTTCTAAAAATTTATTTATTTCTTCATTTACTTTAGGATTAACATCTATTTTTGTAATTTTCCCTAAATCAACATAATAATACATCTGTAAAAGTTTAATAGCTTTATCACTATAATATCCTTCATTTTGGTAACAGTCTTTACAAATAAAGCCACCTGCTGTTGGACTTAAACTAACTATATTAGTAGTTTTTCCACAGACTGCACAACCTGTAACTACTGGACTAACACCTAAAAAGTCTAAATATTTAAGTTCTAAAATATTAGTAACAACTGCAGGACTTAAACCATTCTCTATTTTTTCCAAGGCACTGATTAACAAAGCCAATATAGCTTCATCCTTAGATTGTTTAACTACTTGTCTTGTAAGATCTAAAAGGTATGATGCATATACAACTCTCCCTAAATTCATAATAGTCTTAGGATAATCATTAATAACATCAATACTAATTAAAGTAGATAAACCATTCTCTTTATAATAGAAATGAAATGTTCCATATACTAATTTTCTAGAACTACCTCTAAGTTTACTTTTTAAATTACGACATCCTTTAGAAATAATACCTATAAGACCATACTCGCTAGTCAAAACATTTAATATTTTACTAGAATCACTATAATTAGTCTCGTTTAGAACTAGTCCCTTCACGTCCACTATCTTCATTGTCTTCACTTTCCTTTATAGACTTTGCTAAAAGAAAATATCTAATATCTCCAGTTTTCTTAAATAAATTCCAAACTATTTCATAATTATTCATATTATCACCTATTAATATAATGATTAATAAGTAATTTTTTTATTCATCTTTACTATCAATTCCTAGTTCTATTAAATATTTCTCTTTATCACGCCAATTTTCTATTACTTTAACATGAGTTTCCAAAAATACTTTCTTCCCTAAAAACTCTTCCATATCATTACGAGCAAGTATACCAATACGTTTTAACATATTACCATTCTTACCAATAATAATTTTCTTTAAACTCTCTTTATCCACTACTATTAAAACTTGAATATGTACTAAATCATCATATTCTTCAAAGTTCTCCACATAACAAGTAACACTATGAGGAATCTCTTGTTTAGTTAACATCATTATTTTCTCGCGTACAAATTCCCCCATAATAAACTTAACTGAGACATTAGTAAGCTCATCATTTGTGAATATCGCTTCATCAAGTGGTAAATATTTTTTAAGTGTTTTAATTAAATCATCTATTGCTTTCTTCTTTAAAGCAGATATTGGAATAATCTCATCAAAATCATACAAACTTTTCGCTTCATCTATTACTTTAAGTAGTTTTTCACTTCCTACTTTATCTATTTTATTTAAGATTAAGAAAACTTTAGCATCTTTATTCTCTTTAATTTTATTTAAAACAAATTTATCTCCTTTACCTATTCCACTATTAACATCTATAAGTAATAAAATAATATCAGCATTATCTATATTCTGATATGCTTTTTTATTTAAAACACTACCAAGTTTATTCATAGGTTTATGAATACCTGGAGTATCTATAAAAACAATTTGAGCTTCATCATCTTGATAAATTCCTTCTATAATATTTCTTGTAGTCCCTGCTTTATCTGTAGTAATAGCAAGTTTCATATTAAGTATTGCATTTAATAATGTACTCTTACCTACATTAGGTCTTCCCATTATTGATACAACTCCACACTTCATAAAATTACCTCCTCTATTTATAAATCTAACAATTCACTAATATCATCAATTTTATAATCAAAGCTTTCTACATCACCAAAACCATAAGCTGCATATACAAAAGGAATACCTGCATAATTACTTGCTTCCATATCACCTTTAGTATCTCCAACATATATAGGATTTTTCAAATTATTACGGTCTATAACAAGCTTAATATTTTCTCCCTTACTAAGAAGAGTATTCCCATAACTCTCATAATCACTAAAATAATCTTTAAGTCCACTTGTATTTAAAAAAGATTCAATATATCCTTTAACACAATTACTAACTATAAATAGCTTATATTTTTTACTTAGCTTTATAATAGTATCTCTAGTATTAGGATATAATGTTCCTCCTTCTTTTAACAAGTTATCTACATTTTTATTAAAAGCCTCATTAGCATACTCTTCCCCTTTTTCTCTTGGAAGATATCCATAATATATATTAACAATCTCATCTGATGTTTTACCCATTGCCGATTCAATTTGTTTCTTTGTAACGTCTCTAGTAATATCACTATGTTCTTCTTTTACAAAGCTAGTCGCTTTAAGACAACTATCAACAGTATTCCACAAAGTGCCATCTAAATCAAATATTATTGCATCTGTTTCTTTATTTTCCATGCTATCACTCTTTTCATCATTACTACTCACATTTTATTCATTTCTTCTAACAGCAAATAAAAACAACATCTAAATTATAATATTTAACTTTCCTCTTAACCTCTCGATTTCCTTCTTTTTGAACTAGTGCAAAAATTGCACTAGTTGACTTTTCTTCAAGTTCCAAATCAGCATAAATATTTTTCAAATGCAACCCTATATTATCAGAAAAACAATTATAAAGTTCAGCCATCGCTTTTTGTGTTAACCACAAGTCCCCTTCACGGGATCTAACTTGAATACCTTCACTATGACTTTGCCTTTCAAAAATCAAAAACTAGAGCACTACTGCTTCTAACAACTAAATTTTTCTCCAAGAGTATCTCCTCCTAACTTATTATTAAATTTTACTATTCATTATTATGATATACCATCTCTTAAAAAGTTTTTTCAAAATTTAGAAAAAACTTCAATACTCTTAGATTTATAATTATTAAAATAATTCCATAATTCTAGGTATAAAAATCATCAAAGCTATAATTGCACTAGTAACACTAAGTACAAACTCTGCCGCTGATGCTGTATCTTTAGCAACTTTAGCAAGAGGATGAAACTCTTTAGTAACAAGGTCAACTGTACTTTCTATCGCTGTATTTATAAGTTCAACTACTAAAGTTAATCCAATAATTGCAATTATAATTAACCACTGAGTTAAAGATATTTTAAGTAAAAAACTTAATAATAATAAAATAACCGTACATACTAAATGAATATACACGCTCTGTTCATTTTTATATGCAACCTTTAACCCATTCCAAGAATTCTTAACACTAGCAAAAATCCTCTTAATACCAAAACTTTTATTCTTTCTATCTGGTGATGCCATATGCTTTTAAAACCTCCTCTTGTTTTTGAAACATAACTTCTGCCTCTTCTTCAGTCTCATGATCATAACCTAACAAATGATAAAGCCCATGGACTGCTAAAAAACATAGTTCCCTCTCCAAAGAATGTCCATACTCCTTCGCTTGTTCCTTCGCTTTATCTAAACAAATATAAATATCTCCCAATAATCTTGTCCCATCAGGAATAACCATACTCTTCTCATCTTCTAGAGCAAAACTAATAACATCAGTTACCCTATCAATCCCCCTATATTCTTTATTTAATTTATGAATATAAGAGTTATCTACAATTATTATACTACAACTTGCCTTTTTTAATCTTTCAATTTCGAAAGCCTTATTAATAACCTTTTCTATTATCTCCTCATAAGGAAACTCTTCATCTGTCTCATTATAGATAGTAACCTCATTCAAATTAAACACCAGTCCTTTCTAATGCCTATAATATATCATAAAAAAAGAAGTTTTTAAAGTAATGTTATTAATCCCACTAAAAGAATAATAGACACTAAATTCAAAAACCACTCTCTTTGTAATACCCTAGGACACATATCTCCTATCTTCAAAATAACAATATATAAATAATGACCTAATATTCCTCCTACTATATTTAACAAAATATCATCTATATCAAAAACTCTCCCTATCATTAACTGAGTTGACTCAATTGTTAAAGATGCCACTGCTGTTAGTATAAATATTGGCAATAATTTTTTTTCTTTTAAAAAGTAACTAGTAAAGAAACCATATGGTAAAAACATAATAATATTACCCAAAACATTCTTTAAAAATAATCTACTTCCTAAATCATATCTAAACATCTCTCTAAAAGGAATCAAATTATTACTAGAAATATTATTATTATCTTGAAAAGTAACTACTTGGAACAAACAGAGTATATAAATGATAAATGATAAAGCAATCAATTCTTTATAAAAACAAAACTCTCTTTTATTTTTAACTATATCAGCAACTCTTAAAGTAATTGCAACCACTACTGATATTATTATCATTGGTAGACTAAATTCAAAAACATTACCAATAGTACGACTTAAACTTGTAAACATTTATATCACTTTCCCTCTTCTAGTTAACATCTTCCTCTAATTTCTTATTTTCTTCTTCAATATTAAAGTCTTTTAAAGATTTATAACTAGTAATATCTTCTTCTACTTTAAAAAAGATTTCTATATCTATTCTATCAGTATTTTCCTCTCTTTTCAAAACTTTTTCTGAAAGTATTTTAATATCATTGCCTAATTTATTTTTTAACTTCTCCACTGCTAATGGTTTTATATTCTCTTCATAATTTTCACTAAAGTCTATATCAGTAGTCTTGACCTCTTCTTTTTTCGTTAAATTAATACTAATAGGTAACAAAGGATGTTTATAAAGAACTTTTTTTGTATCTTTTGAATGTTTATATTTTGAAAAATCTGTAATAGCAATGTCATCACTTAAAAAGCTAATTTCAAGTACATTTTTATTATTACCAGTTTTCATCTCTTCATGATAAGTAAGTGGCAAAGAAAGTGCTACTTTATACCAAACTTCTGCATATACTCTTCCTTCCGCTCTTACTTTACTAACAATATTACCATTATTTCTAATAAGACCACTTATTAAAGTGTCACCTTTCTTAACATAAGCATTCTTCTTAGTAACAACTTCTCCACTCTCTGCTTCAATCTTTGTAATTAGCCCAGTTTTTTTAGCAATAATATCCCGAGGCTCTGTCTCTTTTTTAATATCATCTTTAACTCTTCTAATAAGTTTAACCTCATAACTAACACCTACTTCTTCTATCTCTATCCACTCTAGTATATCTTTTTCTTTTTTGAGTATCGCTTCTTCCATCTTCTCTTTTTCTTTATAACTTATCTTAAAATTATATTTTCTAAGTCCTAACTCTTCTAAATCCGTAAGTATTGTCTCTCTTAACTCACTATCAGTATCAATTACTTTAATAGAAAAGACTATATTAGTAAGAAGATTAAAGAAAAGAACCCCAAGTAAAACCATTACTACAAAAAACTTTCTAGTCTTAATAAAATGAACTACATTAAGAAGTCCCTTTCTTTTAACTATCTCTATTTTATAAGTAGTACTAATCTTTAAAAGATTATCATAATCTTCTTCTAAGACTTCTATTATAATAAAGTCCCTTCCTCTATTAAGCATCTTAAAATTAATACTAAATCTAACTAATAACATTAAAAAGGTATCTATTCTCTTACCAGATATTTTTAATATATAACTACTCATATTTAATCTCCAAGTTATCTAATCTGCCTAATATTAATAGCTCCCTATCTGCTAGTTTATTTAAAGAAAAATCTCTTCCTTCTAATGTTATCTTACAAGATTTAGCTTTTATAATTATTTTATTACTACCAAGTGTTAGGATTTTAAGATAATTAGTAATATGAATTTTCTTATCATATATATCAATATGAAAATCTATAGGGTCTAAAAAGTTTCTTAAATAATTATAAGCCATAAAACTTCACCTATAGCATTTTATGTTTTTAAACGAAAAAAAAGAAAAGAAAGATTAATCTCTTTCTCTTCTTCTCTTACGTTCATTTTTACGAGCATTCTTAATGGCTTCTTTCTTAGCCTTTCTTCTTCTTACTCCTGGTTTATCATAAGCATCATGCTTCTTTGCTTCAGAAGGGACACCACTACGAGCTAATTTTTGTTTATATCTTTTAATCGCTCCATCAAGATTACCGTTTTTTACAGTTACCTGTGCCATTGCTATTATCCCTCCCTTCACGTTTTACTACAACTGATTATAACACTAAGAACATTTAAAGTACAACATTTTTTTGACATTTTTTACATTTTTTGTAACATTTCTCCTAAAAATAGACCAAAATTATAAAAAGTAAGGACTAATATAACGTTAAGTAAGCTAAAACCTACTAATCTTATAAGTCTCTTTACTCTAAGGGACATATATCACCACTCCCTATTCTTCTAAGAGAACTTCCTAACTTTCTTCCTGCTAATATTAATATTTCAATTAAGTCTCCTACATATTTAATAGCAGTTGATGTTAAAGAAAAACCTCCTTTAATTTTTTTTAACTCTTTAACTGATAAATCTTTCATTTTAATCACCTCCTCCACATGGTTCTGGATTAGTAAAGCCACTAATTACTCCCACCACAAAGGAAATAATTATAGATACCCCAATTCCTATAACAGCAGCAGAAATAGTCGCTCCCCCTTTAATATTCTTCATTTCATTTTTTGTTAATTCTTTCATTTTACCCTCCAACTATCTATTATCAAACTAAGTATCATCACCCGTTTATTAGGTAAAAGTATTATCATATCATCATTAACTAATTTAAAAGACTTTTCTAATTCTAAAGTTAAGATAACCCCCTCTTCAAAATTATCTTTGCTATTTATTTTATAGTTATATTTCAAAGTATCATAATAGAAGAAGTTATTATCTTCAAACAATTCTAAGTCTAAAGTAGTAAAAACAGTAATAACATCATCATCTATATTTAAGATACTAACAGAATTATAAGTCCATAATTTAATAGAGACTAACAGATAAAAGAACACTATAGTTAAAAGAAAAACAACAGTTATAGATACTAAAAGCATTCCTTTCTTCTTATAATTCTTCATGACATTTACCTTTCTCTAAATAAAATACTCTATTAAACAAATCTTTATTATTAAGACGATGAGAAATATAAATAATTATCTTATCTTGATAGTAATTTATAATATTTTTCAATATCTCTCGTTCTAAAGCAACATCAACATTACTAAGACATTCATCTAATATATAAATATAACTAGGCTTAAACAAAGCTTGAGCAAGATTTATTCTTGACCTTTCCCCCATACTAATATTTTCCCCATCTTCTAAAAGAATAGTATCAAGACTATAGTTCTTATCGTTAAATAACTTCTTTACTCCTGTAATAGACAAAAGTGTATTTTGATTAAAATAAGGCTTTCTAGATAAATAAATATTATCTTTAATATTAGTATTACTAAACATCTCTTTATTAGAAACATAAGTAACAATATTTCTAAGGTCCGCAAGATTATAATGAGTTAAGTCAATATTACCAAGTTTAATATTTCCAAACGACAGTGGTAAGAATCTCCCTAATAATTTAACAAGAGTACTTTTTCCACTACCAGAATCTCCATAAATAAATACTTTATCCCCTGACATAATCTTCATATTAATATTATTAAGTACAAGATTATCTCTATATTTAAAGTATAAATTAGATATAGTTATATCCATATTTTTAGTAAGGTAATTAGAATTAGGAAAAGGTAACAGCAATTCCTTCTCATAATTAAAGATATCATCTAATCTCATCTTTATTTTTCTAGCATTCTGATATTTTAATATAATTAAAACTAAGTTTTCTACATTCTTTAAGCTCATAAAGATAAAACCTTCTAGTAGTAAAAATGTCGCTAAACTTATTTTAGTTGTTGTTATTAAAAGAATTCCTCCTACTCCTAAAACTAACAAATAGATAGCACCTTCTAACAAGCTTAAAATATTTCTTATAACTTCACTATATCTACTTACTCTATAACTTTCATCTTCTAAAGTATCTGTTACTTTTCTAGTCCTCTTAAACATCACCTCTTCTAAATGTAGGCCTTTAATCTTATCATTATTAACTACTACCTGCTGTAACTTACTATTATAATTATCTCTAACTTTATAATATTTAGATAACAACCTAGTACTTAATCTCTTCTGAGAATAAATAAATATAAGTAAAATAATACTACTAATTATAAGAATTAAAGCTAAAGAGTTTGATAAGCTTAAAAAGAATAAATAGATAAACACCAAGATGATAATACTATTAATAAATGTTAATACCCCACTTAATAATGAATCAGCAAAAGTATCAATATCGTTAAACAAAGATATAATAATCCCCCTTTCCTTAGTTTGATAGTATAAATTAGGAAGTGATAATAACTGTTTAGTTAAATTAAGTTTTAACTGATAACTAAATTTCTTTGTAAGTTTCATCGTAATAAGCTGTATAAAATAGGCATAAAAAGTCTTTAATACTAAAAGGTAAAGAAAGATAAGGAGTAAAACTACTAAATTATAAGTAGATTTAACTGTTAAAGCATTATTAATAATTATCTTTAAAGAAAACAAATTCAATAGTTCAAGACTAATACTAAGTATTATAGAGATTATCATTAAAACAAGAATATTTTTGTTACTAGTTATTAACTTAAGTATCTCATTTTTAATAGTTTTAACCTTTACAAATCTCTTAATACTAGCTGTTTTCTTAACAAAAAGATAATTACCTGTCGATATCTTATTAAACTCATCTATGGAAAGAGACTTAATAAGATTACTAGGGTCTTTAATAATAACTCTCTTATCAGTGATATTGGTAATTACTACATAGTGATAGAGATTTTTCTTATCATCTATCTTTATATGGGCAATTACAGGAAGTGATAATTTAGGTATATCACTGACATTACCCTTCTTACCATAAGCATCAAAGCCAAGAGACAAAAGAACTTCCCTAAGTCCATACATCGTTGTCCCATCATAGATAGTCTCACTAACTCTTTCTAAGTAGTCCTTTGAAACATTACAATTATAATATTTAGCCACCATGAGCAGACAGGAAACCCCACAGTCATAAGTTGATTCCTGTGAAACTAATTTTAATCTTTTTATTATTAACACCTCCTATTATAATAATTAACAATATCTATTTTTTTGCACCAAAAATTTTTGTTTATCAGTTATTTTGACAAATCTCTTAATATTTAAATGACTGTAATAAAATATGGTTAAGGTGGTAAAGATGCAGTTTGGGAAAATTAGAGATTTAAGAGAAGATCATGATTTAAAACAAATAGACGTTGCTAAAATTCTTGGCGTTAAAAGAACTACCTACGCTATGTGGGAATTAGGTGATGTTAATTTTCCAATAGAAAAATTAGTAGAACTAGCAAGATATTTTCATACTAACGTAGAATATATGCTTAACTTAACTTCTGATAAAAGAGAAATTATCTATGAAAAAGATATAAGTGTAGAATTTATTGGAAATCAACTTAAAAGATATCGCCTAAAGTTAAAGAAAACACAAAGAGAATTTGCAAAAGTTTTAAACATCAGACAATCAAGTTATTCTTATTATGAAGATGGTAAAACTAGGATACCAACTAATAAACTCGTTTTATTAGCGATGACATATCACATTCCTATAAATTATATCTGCGGTGGCAAAAGAAAAGAAAATATCAGTGTCACACTATAAAATTTACAAAAAAGTGTTGACAATAGCCTTTTCTTTTCATATAATTGTAAATGTCAATACAAATTGATGTTTACTTATGCGGATGTAGTTTAATGGTAGAACCTCAGCCTTCCAAGCTGACTACGGGAGTTCGATTCTCCTCATCCGCTCCAGTGACGTTTCTGTTCGAACTTTTACAGTTTGAACTTAACATATAATCAATCCGTTCGGGTTGATTTTTTTGTGTTTACAAAAGAATTAACTAGGAAAGGATGGTGTTAATTATGATAAAGTTTACTACACAAGAGTTAGAAATGGAAAAAAGTTTGAAACAACGTATTGAGTTTATTTGTGAGTTCTGTCATGTTACTCCTACCATTACTAATGGAAGTATCAAAAGAATTAACAATACAAACTTAAACTACATTGAACCTCATAAAATCGTTGTAAATAATACTACTTTTCTAGCCTTTAATTATTCTACTGATATTTATGTAGGTAATCTAAATAGAAAGATTAAACTCGTAGAATTAGAAGATTATATCAAGAATATGGCTTAATCATTATTATTTAAACGACAGATATTGACTTTTTCTCTTAAAAACTTTATTATATTAGGCAAAACAAGGGGTTATTTACCTGCCAAATCTTTTTAATGGGGGTTATTGATTTGGAAGTACACAATTTATTAATAGCAAAGTTAAAGAGATAAAGGTAGTAGATATTTCTAGGACTTTTATCTCTTTTTTTAGAAAGGATGGGTGCTAATGAATAGTGAGAAAAAATTATGTGGACTTTATATGAGAGTTAGTACGGAAGATCAAGCACGTGAGGGCTTTAGTCTTCCAGAGCAAAGAGAACGATTAGAACAATTTTGTAAGTTCAAAAATTATGAAATAGTAGATTATTATGAAGATGCTGGAATAAGTGCCAAAACAGGCAATTTAAGACCTGAATTTGAAAGATTAAAAGAAGATATTAAGAGTAAAAAAATTAATACCATAGTGGCTTTAAAACTAGATAGAATAACAAGAAGTATCTTTGACTGGGAAAAGTTAATGACATTTTTAGAAGAAAATAATGCTTACCTAGATTGTGTTAATGATGAAATAAATACAACTAATGCTAATGGTAAAATGATTTCAAGACTACTTATGAGTGTTAGCCAAAATGAAATTGAAAGAACAAGTGAGAGAACAAAAATCGGTTTAGCAGGAGCAATTAAACAAGGACATATTCCAAGTCAAGCACCACTAGGTTATAAACACGAAGATAAGAAATTAGTAATAGACTACTCTACTAAAGATATAGTGAAAAGAATATTTAATCTATATTATGAGGGAAACTCTTACCAAACTATATCTAACATTTTAAATGAAGAAAAAGTTTTAGGTAAAACTAACTGGCGAGATTCTTCTATTACTGCCATACTTGAAAATGAAGTTTATAAAGGCGATTATGTTCATGGTAAAAGAACAAAGCACCCTACTTATTATCAAGATGTTGTAGAACCTATTGTATCAAAAGAATTATGGGAAGAATGCCAAGTTCAAAAGAAAAAGAACTCACGAAGTTATCAAAGAACTTTAACTTATCTATTTTTACAGAAACTTACCTGTCCTAAATGTGGTCGCCTAATGGGTGGTAAAGCAACGAAAAAGAAAAATGGAAATGTTTATTATTACTATTATTGTACCGACTGCAAAATCAATTTAAAAGAAAATGTGATTAGTGAATATTTTGATAATTTCGTTCAAGAGTTAGTAGAATATGATAGTGTTGTTAATCAGTTTTTCTTACCTATGATAAAGCAAAAATTTGATGAGCCAAAAGAACAACTAGAAAAAGAATTGTTAAAACAAAACAATAAACTAGAAAGAATTAGAAAAGCATATATTGAGGGTGCATTTGATTTAGATGTCTATAATGAAGAAAAGAAAATTGTTGAAACTGCTATTGATAAATTAAATGCTGAACTAGAAGATACCGAAAATTGTGAAAACTTTAATTTTACTCCACAAGATATTTTACTAAAACGTGATATTGATTATATTAATAGAGTTAAATTAGCAAGTGAATATAAAGCAAGAACAAAAACATGGAAAGATTACACTAGAGAAGAAAAATCTGATTTAATTATGAGATATGTAGATGAAATAAAATTAAAGCAAAAAAATAATCTTATCTATGTTGATGAAATATTATTTAGAGAAAGTATTTGTAAACCTTGTAATGAATTATTTGATAAAGGTTATATTGATATTAAAACTCCTGCTATATTTGGTAATTTAGTTGGAGAGTTAAGATTTAGTAATTACTTACCTGAAGAAGAAGTTGGAAAGCATATTATGAGATTAAGACAATACTATGATGTCGGTTTTGAAGAAGCAATTTACTATGTAGAAGATAGAGTTTTCTATTTTGATTTCATGAGAGATGATAGAGCCATAATAAGAGTATTCCCACTAGAAGATTATTGCAAGATAGATCCTGATATAAAACTGAAAGAACAACGATATGGAATTATTTATATAAGAGGTAAAGATGAATTTCAAATGCAAGATATAAACTCTGCATTTGATTATATACCTGATGAAAGTAATACTAGTGTAATTTATATGAAAGAGCCTGTTCCTATTGAAATTGGAGTAAAGCCTGTAAATATGGAAGTGCTAAACAATGATACTTCTAGTCAAGGGTAAGTTTACTTACTTGTGAAACCCTTGACTAGAAATAATAATATAAAAATGGAAAAAGTTTAAAACAAAAAATTTACTTTTCTTGTTTTGAACTTATCTACAATAAAGATTTTTTGCTAACTTTTTTCTAAAAAAAGTTATAACAAACGTGGCACGTTTTGTTGAACTCGGTTCAATGAAAGTGGCGATAGTTTGTTAAAAAGACTTATCTTCATTTTGTTTTATTACGGAGTTTTAAAACATTATGAAGTAAGTCGAAAAGGGTTCTAGGGAAGCCCTAGCCCACAGGTTATTTTGATGCTTGCGTCAAAATACCTAGGGGGTTAAATATTTTGTCAGAGCCAAAATATATCTATAAAAGGAGTGTGATTTTATATATGGACTTTGAGTATAAAAAAGAATTTTATAATTTGAAATATGGCAAATGTTATCTTATTGATAATAAAGAAAACTTATATCTTGTCTATGCTGATAAATGCTTTAATCACTATATTGTATGTTCTTATATTGAGCCAAATTCAAATGCAATGATGAACCAAGAGTTCTTTCCTACTTTAGAAGAAGCAAGAAAATATTTTGATGAAAAATAAAAATTAAGGGGGTTGAAAATATGAGCGAATTATCTTATTCACTACATCTAGGTAGTGATAAAAATAGAAAACCATCATCAAGGAATATGGCAAAAAGTAATGCTTCTGGTACTACTTCTCTATCAAACAACGCAATTCAAAATGCAAGAGGTTTATCAAGAGTTGATAAACATAATTACCGTAAGTATGATAATAATACAGAACTAATCGAAATAATAAGAGGTACTTCTTCTCTTTATGATGATGTCAAAAAACTTTATGAAGAAGAATTTAAAGAGGCAGTAGATGAATATAATTCTAGGCAAACAAGAGATGATAGAAAGATTACAGATTATTTCAAAAAGATAAGTGATAACTCTAAAAATGACCTCGCTTGTGAAATTATTATCGAACTTGGAGATAAAAAATATTGGGATACAAAAGATGATAAATTCAAGCATAAAATGACTAATGTCTTTAAAGAACAAGTAAGCGATTTAGAGCAGCAACTACCAAACTTTAAAATAGCAAGTGCGATTATTCACTATGATGAAACTAGTCCACATCTTCATATTGTTGGTGTACCAATAAAATATAAAAATAAAAATGGTATGAAAAAACAAGTTGGTAAAGGAGATGTTTTCACAAGAGATAGTCTTCGCAAATTACAAGATAAAATGAGAACTCTATGTATTGCTAGTTTCAATAAAGAATATGGCTTAAATGACATTTTGAAAAAGAAAGAAAAAGGCAGAAACAAAGATATAAATGTCAAAGATATGGGAAATTATCAAGCCATGAAAGACCAAATGGAAAAAGATAAAAAAGCACTAGAAATAGCCAGTAAAAAATCTAGTGAACTTGATAAAAGTACCACAGATATTAAAGACACGGTCAATAATCTAAAAAAAGCACCAATAGTAAAAAATACCTATACTATTTCCGAAAATGATAAAAATAAAATTTTAGAATATATTGATAAAGTTGATAAAACAAACTCTGATTTTAAACGAACTGAAAAACTATCAGTTACCCTAAATAATGTTGATACTGAACTAGAGGAAAATAGAGAAAAAATTAAAATACTAACTGAAAATAATGAGGCTTTATCTCTTAAAGTAAATACTTTATCAAAGAATATTGAAAACAAAAATAAAGAGATTAAAGAGTTAAAAAAAGATAATAAACATCTTGAAGAATTAGTAGATTACTTTAAAGATTTATTTAGTAGATTAGTCAACTTTATCAAACATAAAATGTTTGGAAAAGACAAAGAACGTGAAGATTATTGGAAATTTTCAAAGGACTTATACGAACATGGAATATTTAGCGATAAAACAATTACTGACATAAAAGATGACTATGATTGGAATAAAGAAAATGATAAACACAAAGATCATGATGACTTTGATTTAGAAATATAATTTTTTCAGCAAGTTAGGGCTACTCTAATAGTAGTTTTTTTTGAATATACTCTATGATTTAAACGAGAATTTTGGTATAATTATCTTGTCTGTTTTATATAAACTATATTTAAAAAGAAAGTGAGATGATATACTTGAAAAAAATTGATTTACATATACATACTTCCCCAAGCAGTTATGAAAGAAATTTTAATTTTTCTTTAGACAAGCTTAAAGAGTATGTTGATAAAACTCAACTTGATATTATTGCCATTACAAATCATAATCACTTTAATAAAGAACAATTTTTATTAATTTCTTCTAATTTAAATTGTTCTGTATATCCTGGAGTAGAAGTTGATTTAGAAAGTTCCCATATTCTGGTTATATTTCCTAAAAATAAAATTGATGAATTAGAGATTGCTAGTGATACTCTTGAAAGAAAAATAACTTCAGAAAATGATTCTATTACATTTGATGAATTTACTAATATTTTTCCAAATTTTAAGGATTATATATTAATTCCTCATATAAAAAAAGACCCAGCTATGAAAACAACCACATTAGAAAAATTTGATGGCATTATAAAAACAGGAGAAGTAAAAAGTGCTAAAAAATTTGAAGTGGCAAAAAAAGATAGTAATTGTCTTGTACCTGTATTTTTTAGTGATATTAGAGCAGAAGATATTTTAGAAAATTTTCCAACAAAATATACTTATGTAGATATAGTTGCCGATGAATATGGAATATTAAAAAATGCTTTATGTGACAAAACTAAAGTATTCATATCTAGTAATAAGAATAACGAAGAATTTGCATTTTTACCTGATGGAACACTAGCATCCACAAAGTTAAATGTTATTATGGGAAAAAGGTCTTCTGGAAAAACATATAATTTAAAACAAATCAATAATTCTGGAGATTCCAACAATGTAAAATTTATAACTCAGTTTTCTTTAACAGGAAAAAGTGAGGAAGAAAAATTTAAAGAATTAACTGAAAAAGAACAAGAAAATGTCATAAATGATTACTTAAAACCTTTAAGAAAATTGGTTGACACCATATTAGAAATTGATGAAACAGCAGACACAGAGTTAGAAAACTATATTACAACATTAAAAGAGCATGCTACCAATCAATATTTACAGGATTCTTATTCCAAAGCCAAATTATTCAATGAAACTGAATTTTCTTTCTTAGATAACCTAGATACAAAAAGGGTTATAAATGCAATTACAATTATCTTGGATAGTAAGCACAATGCAGAGATTATCGAAAAATATTTATCAAAAAGTTCATTAATCTCACTTTTAAAAGAATTAATTAAAAAGAGAAAAAATGAATATTTAGAATATATGTTGAAAAAAGAAACTGATAAAATTGTTAAAGTTATAAAAAGAAAATTGAATTCTAAATCTTCTATGATCAGCATAAGTGAAGTTGACTTTTACAAAGTATATAAAAATAAAGCACTAAAGGATAATTTCAATTATATCATCAATAAATTAAAAATTGAAAAATCCATATACAATTTAGATATTTATAGATTTACATTAATCATAAATAAGAAACCATTTGAAAATGTGCAAGAATTAAAGAGTAAATTAAAAACAAATATTGCTTTAGCAGATACATTTAAGGCTTATAATCAGCCTTATAATTATATACGCCAATTGGCTAACTTAGAAATACCAAAATCCAATATATATAAGGCATTGTTAGATTTTGATATAAAAGTTATAAACGAAAAAGGGAACGAATTATCTGGTGGTGAAAGAGCGGAATACAATTTATTAAGAGAAATTAAAGGTGCAGAACAATATGATATTTTATTATTAGATGAACCTGAAGCCTCATTTGATAATCCATTTATTAAAGATTATATTATCGACATAATAAAAAATATCTCTCAAAAAACAACTGTGTTTATTACTACGCACAATAATTCTTTAGGTATTTTAATAAGACCAGATAAATTGATTTATACATCTAATGATGAAGATGGATTTAAAGTTTATACCGGAGAATTTGGAAGTAAAAACTTAACTACTGTAAATGGAGATTCAATAATTAGTTATGAAACTATTTTAAATGTAATGGAAGCTGGTGAACAAGCTTATAAAGAAAGGAGCCAAATATATGAAAGTTTTAAAAATTGATGCAAAAAAATGTTTTTATTCTAAAGATGGAACAAATTACATGCCAATTACAGATATTTCAAAAGATGATATTTATTCTATACTAGGCATCATATATAATTCGTCTGACTATAGTATGGATGAAGTGAATGAACAAACCGAGATATTAAATGATGTTGAAAAAATAATTTATACAAACATTTATGAACAATTACAAACTTTTATTCAAAACAAAGAAACACTGAAAAATGAAATTGATTCTGAATTAAAAGATGTATTAAACAAATACAGTTTTAATGATGACAATGATAGCGATGTTAATATTTCAACTGAAAGCATTGAGTTTGAAAGTACTATGGAAGAAAAAATTCCAGAGTCTGTATAAAACATAGAAATAGAGGTGAAAAATGAAACAATTAAAATTTATAGATTTTTGTGCAGGAATAGGTGGTGGCCGTTTAGGATTGACTAATAATAATTTAGAATGTGTCGGATATAGTGAAATTGATTATTATGCACAAAAAACATATAAAACTTTTTATGGTGATAAAGAAAAAAACTATGGAGATTTGACTAAAATTGATGCTGAAAAATTACCTGATTTTGATCTAATGATTGGCGGATTTCCTTGTCAAACATTTTCCGTAATTGGCAAACGTGCTGGCTTTAATGATAGTCGTGGAATGATTATATATAGTCTAATTGATATAATGAAAAAGAAAAATGTTTCTTATTTCATACTAGAAAATGTTAAGGGATTAGTAAATCATAATAATGGTAAAACTTTAAATGAAATAGTAAAAGCATTGGAAGATGCCGGATACGATTTAGAATATAGAGTTTTAAATAGTCTTAATTATGGTGTTCCACAAATGAGAGAAAGAATATATTTTATTGGAATTAAAAAAGGGTTAAAGAAAAAGAAATTTGTATGGCCTAAACCATTTAAAAATTTAGACATTAAAGACTGCTTAATTGACAATGATGTTGAAGAGCAAAAATTAGATGATAAAATTTTTCAAAAATATCTAAATAACAAGTATAATTATGGTAAATTTGATCTGAATCAAATTTTGAAACAAGATTATTTGGTTTTAGACACGCGTCAATCGGATTTAAGATTATATGAAAAAAAAGTCCCGACATTACGAACAGGAAGGCATGGAATTTTATATGTTAAAAATAACAAATTATATAAATTAAGTGGCTATGAAAGTTTGTTGCTTCAAGGATTTCCAAAAGAACTAGCAGAAAAATCGAAAAATTTAAAATTAAACAATAGCAAATTGCTTTCTCAAGCTGGCAATGCTATGACAGTAAGTGTTATACAAGCATTGTGCGAAAGCTTATTAAAATGCATTGGAGATGAAGAAAATGAATAATTTAGTTGAATTAGGCTCACAAACCGCTAAAAATGGTTTTAAAAATGAACAAGACATTTGTGATAAATTTATTAATTGGGAAAATGATGATGAAGCACAAACTTGGCTAAAAATTATGAATTATGATTTAAAAGAGATTGAATATGTAAATGCTGTTGTTTTGCATGGATACAAAGCCGATGTAAATGTTCAAGTACAAATTAAACTTAAAACCGCCTTAGATACTGAAAATATACAAGTAAAACTAGTTTCTAATAAAAAAGGTTTTAATCAAGTAGATAAACGGTGGTTAAAGAGTTACAACGAATTATGGAATATCCCCGAAAAAGTATATATAGCTTTACAACATTTTACAGGAGAATTAAAACCATATAAAACAGGTACAAGAGACCCAAGAAGAATGTTTTTAGACGAAATGTCATTAGAAGATAAGGATTTAATTATAAACTGGTTTACAAGCAATAAAACATTAGTTTTATCAGATATAATTAAAGGACGCGGACAATTTAGTGCTGAATGGATTTTAGTAGCACAAAAAGTTGATAATGATGCTAGATGGGTTTTAAAAAACATAAATGAAGCCTTACAACACTATTCTGATGGAGATGTGACTATTACCCCTAGAGGTTCAATAAAAATAGGTAAAGTTACCGTGCAAAGAAAAGGTGGAGACAATGGTAGAGATACGGCTAATATGCTACAGTTCAAATTAGATCCAACAGAATTATTCGAAATATAAAATTATCAAAAAACATTTCATAAATATCAAAATTATGGTATATTATTAATAGCAACGGAAGATTATATGTACTCTTTCGTTATTGGAAAAGAGTTGTAGATAACTACGACACTCGCTCCAATTGATAACTAAAAAGAGCTTAGCTATGTACTAAGTTCTTTTTTATT